>NZ_VOOS01000003.1:27500-327500 GCF_007993035.1 Vicingus serpentipes | reverse complement strand
TACCCCTACCCTCACTTTAGAGGATAGTTTAATTGCTACTGGATTCCCTTATTACAACTACAAAAAACAAACTGAATACATGAATCTTTTTCAAGATTTAATGAAAAACACAAGAGGTTTAAGAAGATTAGGTTCAGCTGCTGTTGATTTAGCTTATGTTGCTTGCGGACGATTTGATGCTTTTTATGAATACAGTCTTAATCCATGGGATGTTGCCGCTGGAGCTTTTATTGTACAACAGGCTGGTGGTAAAGTAAGCGATTTTTCTGGAGGCAATAATTACCTTTTTGGAGAAGAAATAATCGCTATTAATCCCCACATCAATGAGGAATTCTTAGCGAAGGTAAAAACCTATTTTGGTAAATAATTATTACTCTTTTTATTTTTTAAAGCTCCACTTTTCCAATCTTTAACAAATTTATGCCAAGCGAAAGGGTTAAAAATACCATATGCTGGATATCCGCTTGTTCCATAAATCATTGTGTGACGAAAGTTTTCTTCTCTCTTAAATATTGTACTTCCCTCTATAGCAATATCTCCAGACAACTCAGTTAGGGTAGCTTTATCTAAATTAGCATGCATTGACTTTAGGTGCTCATTTTGACTAAATGTTGTGAAAGACTCTTTAAATTCTTCAAAACTTGGCCAAGGATAAATTTTTACTTCTTCTAATGCAAAAGTTTCCTTATACATTAAATGTATAGCTGAATAATTTTGTCCCACTAAGGTATCAGGAATGATATACTGATCACTAATATATCCTATTCTTGAAAATAAAATGGTATCTCCTTTATGAGCTAAAATAGAGAAAAAACCATAATAATCAGCTACTGTACCTGTTCTAGTACTTTTTACTATAACGTGAGTGTAAGGTAATGATGTGATACTATCTCCATCAATTATAACACCATTAAAATTAATAATATCATTGTCGCTTTGAGCATTAATAAAAAGAGACGAAAGGATTATTAATGTTGTGAAAAATATCTTCATAGTAATAAAATTTTAAGTAAAGTTAAGTTCAAAGCTTCAAATAACCTATGATATTGTTTAATAATCATCTAATGTCAAAATTCTTTATTAGATTCGTAGTGTTATGGGAGTCGTTTCGAAACAAAGCATCTTAAATTTTGTCACATCATATATTGGTGTTATTATTGGAGCTGTTAATACTGTTTTACTTTTCCCAAACATTTTTTCAGCTTCCGAATTTGGATTGACGAGAATTATCGTTTCTGCAGCAATGCTGACTTCTTCCTTATTTTCTTTTGGAATTAATAACATTACCATAAAGTTTTTCCCTCAATTTAAAAATAAAGAGAAAAAGCATAATGGTTTTTTATTTTTCATAATGTTGGTCCCTTTTTTAGGGTACTTATTGTTTTTACTCTCAACTTTTATTTTTAGAACCGACATCATTTCCTATTACAGTAAAAATTCACCACTCATAAATGAAAACTATCCTTATTTTATAATTCTAACCCTCTATATTATCTATTTAAGTCTATTTGATAGTTATTTGAGAGCTCTTCATAAAAGTGTAGTTTTTTCATTTTTAGACAATATCGTTTTAAAACTTATCTGGCTAAGTTTAATTATACTCTATTACTTTAATTATCTAAATTTTAATCAATTTATTTTTGGCTATGTCAACGCCTATGGTTTATTAGTACTTATTGAAATCATGTATTTAGTTACTATTAAAGAGTTCTTTATCAAACCTAATTTTAAAAGATTTGACATTAAAACCACAAAAAAAATAATTTCTTATGGACTTTACACAATGTTTGGTGCTGGTATAACTGGGACAGCTGCAGTTATTGATTCTCTTTTCATTGGTTTTTTAGATAAAGATGGATTAGCTGGTGTAGCTTTTTATTCAGTAGCCTATTATGTAAGTTTTTTAATTGTAATTCCTTTTTACTCCCTTTTAAGAATCATAAACACATCTATTTCAGAAGCTTGGAAAAATAATGACATTGATAAAATCAATGTTATCTATAAAAAAAGTTCAAATAATTTATTAATTATTGGTATGTTAATCTTTTTGGGGATTTGGCTAAATGTCGATAGTTTTTTCCAACTAGTTCCTACAGATTATGCGCAAGCTAAATATGTTTTGTTATTTATATGTATTGCAAAAATTTATGAAATTTCAGTAGGAATAAATGGTATGATTATTAAATTCTCTAATTATTTCAAGATAATATTTTTTACAAATCTCCTATTAATTTTCCTCTTAATCTCAACAGATTATTTACTTATTCCTTCAATGGGAATTGTAGGGGCAGCATTAGCTACTTTATTTACAACATTTTTAATTGTAACATTTTATCTCGTTTTTCTTTATTCAAAATTTAAGATTCTACCATTTACCAGTAAATCCATTTTCACCATTATTATAAGTGTTAGCATTTATCTTATAGTTAGCATTTTTCCAGATTTCAATAATCTCATTTTAAACGTAACATTAAAATCTATAACTATAATACTTTTATACGTTCCTTCAATTTATCTTTTTAAAATTTCTCCTGATATTAATTCTTTAATCGATAAGTATTTATTGAAATTAAGAATGAAAAAATAATCCTAATTTTGAAGTCTAATTCCTTTCAATATGAAGTTAGCATTATTAGTTATCGGTTTATTAGCCATGGGCGTTTTCGGAATGGCGGTTAAAATTATTTTTAAAAAAGATGGAAAGTTTGACAAAACTTGCGCAAGTGTAAATACTGTCTTAAACAAAGACGGAGAGCCTTGTGGTTTGTGTGGAGCTGCTCCTGAAGAGCAATGTAAAAAAGAGGAAGTTGAGGCTGCCTAATCTAACAAATCTGGTCTTCTAGTTTTAGTCCTCTCCAAGGCTTTTTCTTCACGCCATTGTTCAATTGCCTTATGATTACCGCCTAATAGTATTTCTGGCACTTTTTTGCCCCTATATTCTTCTGGCCTTGTATATACTGGAGGTGCTAATAAATTATCCTGAAAACTATCTGTAAGAGCTGATGTTTCATCACTAATTACACCAGGAATTAATCTTATAATTGCATCACTTAATATTGCTGCAGGCAATTCTCCTCCTGTTAATACAAAATCTCCCACTGAAATTTCTTTAGTAATAAATAACTCTCTCACTCTTTCATCAACCCCCTTGTAATGTCCTGCTAAAATGATAATATTTTCTTTTAAAGAAAGAGTATTTACCATTCCTTGCTTCATGGTTTCTCCGTCAGGAGTCATATATATTATTTCATCATAACCTCTTTCAGCTTGTAATTTTTCAATACAATCTGCAATAGGTTGGATTTGCATAACCATTCCAGCACCACCTCCAAAAGCATAATCATCTATACTTTTTTGTTTATTGGTAGAATAATCTCTTAAATTATGAACAACAACTTCAACCAAGCCCTTTTCTTGAGCTCGTTTTAAAATTGAAGCATTAAATGGACTTTCTAATAATTCTGGTAATACAGTTATAATGTCAATTCTCATAAAGGAGTCAAATGTTTGAACTTGTAAAGTTCGGAAAGTTTTTTATCAAAGTTAAACTATCTCAAACTTTCGACTTTCAACTTTTCAATTTCCACTTTTTAATAACTAAATTTGTCTTTCAAATTATAAGCATTATGACAGCAATTAGAAGCAACTGGACTAAAGAAGAAATAAAAGCAATTTACGACAAACCCTTTATGGAATTAATATACGAAGCAGCAACAGTGCATCGTGCGAACCATAATCCAAATGAAGTTCAAGTAAGTTCTTTAATATCTATAAAAACAGGTGGTTGTTCTGAAGATTGTGGTTATTGTCCGCAAGCAGCTCGTTATCATACAGGTATTGAAAAAAATGATTTAATGACGGTTGATACCGTAAAACAAATGGCGCTTAATGCAAAAGAAGGTGGGGCTTCTAGAGTATGCTTAGGTGCAGCCTGGAGAAATGTTACTAATAATGAAGATTTTGATAATGTGTTAGACATGGTAAAAGAAGTAAACGACATGAATATGGAAGTTTGCTGCACCTTAGGAATGTTGTCACAAGATCAAGCAAGAAGATTAAAAGAAGCTGGTTTGTATGCTTACAATCATAATTTAGATTCATCAGAAGATTTTTACAAAGAAATTATTTCAACTAGAGGCTATGATGATCGTTTAAGAACGATTGAGCACGCTCAAAATGAAGGAATACATGTTTGCTCGGGAGGAATTATTGGAATGGGAGAAACAGATGATGATAGAATTGGAATGCTTTATACGCTTTCAAACTTAAATCCACACCCTGGTTCTGTGCCAATAAATGGATTAGTTCCTGTTCCTGGAACACCTTTAGAAGAGCAAAACCCTGTTTCTATTTTTGAAATGGTAAGAATGATTGCTACCGCAAGAATTGTAATGCCTAAAGCACAAGTTAGATTATCTGCAGGAAGAACTCATATGACAAAAGAAGGTCAAGCTCTTTGCTTCTTTGCAGGAGCAAATTCAATTTTTGCAGGAGACAAGTTATTAACTACTCCAAACCCTGAATATAACGAAGACATGGAAATGTTTAAGTTATTAGGTATTAATCCAAAAGAAGCTTTTGTTGATGGAGAGAAACCAAAAACAAAAGAAACTTACAAAGAGGTTAGAGAAAACGATAATGAAAAATGGAGCAGACCAGCTCATATTATCGAAAGAAATGTAGAAGCAACAGAAAAAGGAAAAGCAGCAAGAAGAGCGTTAAAAGAAGAAGCTACAAAATAAAGCTTCTAATGAAAAAACAGAACGATTACATCCATAAAAAATTAAAAAATCGTGAAGATGAAAATGCTTTACGGACTTTAAAAATTAGCACTGGATTAATTGATTTTTGCTCTAACGATTATTTAGGTTTTTCTGCTGAAAAAGAAATCCACATTTTAGACCAAGAGTTAGCTAATTTCGGAGCAACTGGTTCGCGTTTAATTTCTGGTAATCATAAAATTACAGAAGAAGTTGAAGATTTTCTTGCTGAATTTTACAAATCTGAATCAGCATTAATTTTTAATTCTGGATATAACGCGAATATTGGTATATTTTCTTCACTTCCTCAGCGAAATGATGTAATTATTTATGATGAATTAATACATGCCTCAATTAGAGATGGCATAAAATTAAGCAATGCTAATTCCTACTCTTTTAAACATAACAGCATTGAGCACCTTGAAACCAAATTAAAAAAATCGACAGGAAATGTATATGTTGCTGTAGAATCTATTTATTCAATGGATGGTGATGCCGCACCTATAGAAAACTTAGTTAAAATATGTGATAACTATGGTGCTGCTTTAATTGTTGATGAGGCACATGCCGTTGGAATTTATGGAAATGGAAAAGGTTTAGTTACTGAGTTAAATTTGCAAGATAATGTATTTGCTAGAGTTGTAACTTTTGGAAAAGCTTATGGCTGTCACGGAGCAGCTGTATTAGGAAACAAACTCTTAAGAGATTATTTAATTAACTATTCTAGGGCATTTATTTATACTACAGCTCTTCCTTTACATAGTATTTTAACCATTCGTAAAGCACACAATTTCTTAAAACAAAATACAGATAGAATTGAACAGCTTAAAAGTAATGTTACTCATTTTCAAAAACTAACATCCAATCTTCCTACTTCTAATTCAGATAGTCCAATTCAATGTATTATTATTTCTGGTAATGATGAAGTAAAAAAAATTGCTATTCAAATACAAAATAATGGTTTTGATGTTCGACCAATTTTAAGTCCAACTGTACCAAAAGGACAAGAACGTTTAAGAATTTGCTTACATAACTTTAATACTCACGAGCAAATAAATTCGTTGATTAAATCTCTAAATTCATGAAAAATTATTTTATAACTGGTATAGGTACTGATGTAGGTAAAACAGTAGCTTCCGCTATCCTTACCGAAGCACTAGAAGCTGATTATTGGAAACCTGTTCAAGCTGGTGATTTAGAAAATTCAGACACTATAAAAGTTCAAAGATTAGTATCGAATACTAAAACTGTTTTTCATAAAGAAGCCTATCAATTAACTCAACCAATGTCACCACATGCTGCTGCTAAAATTGACAAAATTGATATTGATTTAAATCAAATTCAAATTCCAAAAACAACCAACAATTTAATTATAGAAGGTGCAGGAGGCTTAATGGTTCCTCTAAATAATAGCCAATTAATTATTGATTTAATTAAAAAATTAGATGTCGAAACTATTTTAGTTTCTCAAAACTACTTAGGTAGTATTAATCACACCCTATTAAGCATTGAAGCCATTAAACAAAAAGGTTTAAAAATTAAAGGTATCATCTTTAATGGTGATGAAAACAAAGAGACCGAAGAGTATATTTTAAATTATACAGGAATTAACTATTTAGGTAGAATAAACAATCATTCGAACATAAGTAAAGATGTTGTTTTAAGTTATAAAAATAACTTCAATTCTTTTTAGCATTTTATTCAAAATGATTGTGATAATCTTTTTGGCTTGCTATAATTACTTTTATAGCTTCTTCTTTACCATATACATGAGTAATTTCAACATTAGGCTTAGCTCCTTCACCAGGGATTCCTTTGTACGTTAAAAAATAATGTTTTAATCTTCTTATCAAAGATTCTGGACATTTATCTAAATCATTCCAATCATCATAAACCTCATCGCCTTTTAAAATTGCAATAATTTTATCATCAGCTTCTCCATTATCTATCATCCTAAATCCACCAATTGGAATTGCTGGTACAATTATATTTCCGTGTGTTATATTTCGTTCTGTCAATACACAAACATCTAATGGATCTCCATCACCAATAATATTTGTTTTTTCTGACTTCTCCATACATAATTCAGCAACATTTTCAGCACAATAAGTTTGTGGAATAAATCCATATAAAGCAGGGACTATATTCGAAAATTTTTGAGGCCGATCTACTTTTAAAAAACCTGAGGCCTTATCAATTTCATATTTTACTGAATCAGATGGGGTTATTTCAATAAAAGTAGTCACAATATTAGGTGCATTTTCTCCTATTTCAATGCCATGCCAAGGGTGAAGTAGAAATTGATTTTTAGGCTTTTTTTCCATAATAATATTTTTAAGAAGGTATTAAATATGCTTATAAATACCTTATTTACTTTTTTGTTTCTAATTTTGAAGTGCGAAGTTAATCAACTATACTCCAAAACTTAAAATATTTTGAACAATAAACTTACCATTGGATTTTCACCTTGCCCAAACGACACTTTTATTTTTGATGCATTAGTCAATCATAAAATAGATAATGAAGGATTAGATTTCGATGTGTATTTAGGTGATGTAGAAGATTTAAACCAAAAAGCATTCAATAATGAATTAGATATCACAAAAATAAGCTATCATGCTTTTGGGTATCTAACCAATAATTACGTTTTATTAGATGCTGGAAGCGCCTTAGGAAAAGGTTGTGGGCCTTTATTGATTTGTAAACCAACTACTGAAAAATCACCACTCAACGCATTGAGTATTGCTATTCCGGGGAAATATACAACAGCAAACTTTTTATTAAGTATTGCTCATCCTGAAGCAATAAAAAAAGAAGAAATGTTATTTTCTGATATTGAAAATGCTGTTTTAAGCAACAAAGTAGATGCTGGGTTAATTATCCACGAAAATAGATTTACTTATCAAGAAAAAGGATTGGAGAAAATTATTGACCTTGGAGAATATTGGGAAAAAGCTACTGGTACTTTAATTCCTCTAGGCGGAATTATTATTAAACGAGAATTACCCTCAGAGATACTTAAAAAAGTAAATCGTTTGCTTCGAAAAAGTATAGAGTATGCATTTAATAATCCTGAATCGCCTGTAACTTATATGCAACAAAACGCTCAAGAAATGGATAAAAAAGTAATGATGCAACATGTTGAACTTTATGTAAATAAATACTCTATTGATTTAGGAGAGGAAGGAAAAAATGCCATTACTCAAATGTTTAACTTAGCACAAGAAAAAGGGATAATCCCTAAAATAGAAAAGAATATTTTTATAGATTAATTATGATAGTAGTTACAGGTGCTGCAGGATTTATAGCAAGTTGTTTAGTAAGTAAATTAAACCAGGAAGGTTTTAAAGACATTGTTTTAGTAGACGATTTCTCAAATACTGAAAAGAATAAAAACTTTGAAGGAAAAACTTATACTAAAAAAGTTGATAGAGCAGAATTTATTTATTGGCTAAAAGAGAATCAACAAATGGTTCAGTTTATTTTTCATATTGGAGCAAGAACCGATACTACTGAGTTTGATAAAACCATATTTGATAAACTTAATTTAAATTACACGAAAGACATCTGGAATATTTGTGTTGAACATGGTTTACCTTTAGTTTATGCTTCATCTGCTGCAACCTATGGTTTGGGAGAATATGGGTATGAAGATAGCCATGATTTAGTAAATAAATTAAAACCTTTAAACCCATACGGTGATTCAAAAAATGATTTTGATAAATGGGCTTTAGCTCAAGAAAAAAAGCCTTATTTCTGGGCAGGTTTAAAGTTCTTTAACGTTTATGGACCTAACGAATTTCATAAAGGACGAATGGCTTCGGTTATTTTTCATGCTTTTAAACAAATTACTGAAACTGGTAAAATGAAATTATTTGCCTCTCATAATCCTAATTATAAAGATGGTGAACAATTAAGAGATTTTGTATATGTAAAAGATGTGGTAAATGTTTGTATGTTCCTTTTACACCACAGAAAAGACTCTGGCTTGTATAATTTAGGTTCTGGTAAGGCTCGTACCTTTTTAGACTTAGTTAAAAACACATTTAAAGCAATGGGCAAAGAAGCTGATATTAGTTTTGTACCAACTCCTGAAGACATTAGAGACAAGTACCAGTATTTTACTGAAGCAAATATGGCTAAACTAAAATCTATTGGCTATAACAAACCATTCCATACACTGGAAGAAGGTGTTGAAGATTATGTTAAACATTATTTAATTGATAATAAATATTATTAATGTAACAGATATTATCTATTTAATTCATTTTTTAAAAAGTAAATATTCTAAAGTTAGAGTCTTCATTTTTTTTACCTATTTTAGCTATAACTAATTAAATTTCAAAAAGATGAAACTTTTTTTAATACTATTATTTACTACTATATTTTCAATTCGTTCTTATTGTTCTGACCCCACTACAATAAATTTTTGTGCGAATACTTCAAACACTATAGCTCTAACGGACTTGTTAAATTGTAACGAGTTAGTTGTAAGTAATGCAACATTTAGTGTGCAAACTCTAAAAATAGGCTTTACGGTTAATGGTAATTACTACGAACAAACTATTACAGGAAATACTATTCCTCAAACATTTATAAACAACATTCAAACTTATCAACCTAATTTATTGTATATCGAAGATATTGTTCTAATTGATTCAAACAATCAAGAGAAAAATTTAAAACCGATTAAAATTAAAGTTAGCAACTAATACATTTATCTATATTTAATATTGAAGTGAAGTCTCTAAAAGATTCTTCACTTCTTTTTTTATAATTATTTTTACATATACATTATAAAATAAAACCTCATCGACAATTTAACTCCATTAGCAGAACGATTAAGACCCAATACTTTTGAAAATTATATTGGACAACAACACTTAATTGGTGAAGGATGTACTTTGCGAAATTTTATCGAAAAAGGGATTATTCCTTCCATGATATTTTGGGGCCCACCCGGAGTTGGAAAAACTACTTTAGCAAACATAATTGCTAATTATTTAAAACGACCTTTTTATACTCTAAGTGCAATTAATTCTGGCGTTAAAGATGTTAGAGAGGTAATTGAAAAAGCAAAATCACAACAATTTTTCGGCACAAATAATCCTGTATTATTTATTGATGAAATACACCGTTTTAGTAAATCTCAACAAGATTCTCTTTTAGGAGCAGTAGAAAAAGGAACTATCACGTTGATTGGTGCGACTACCGAGAACCCTTCATTTGAAGTAATCTCAGCACTACTTTCTCGTTGTCAGGTTTACATTCTAAAAGAACAAACCAAAGAAGATTTATTAAAATTAATTGACATAGCCCTAACTCAAGACGAATTTCTTAAAAAGAAAAAAGTAGTAATTAAAGAATATGAATCTTTACTGCAACTGTCTGGTGGCGATGCACGAAAGTTATTGAATACTTTAGAGATTGTTATCAATAGTTTTTCTTCTGATATAATTGAAATAACAAACGATATCGTTGTAAATACAGTACAGCAAAATTTGGTTCGCTATGATAAAACAGGTGACCAGCATTACGATATTATTTCAGCCTTTATAAAATCAATACGAGGAAGTGATCCTAATGCTGCAGTTTATTGGTTAGCTCGAATGCTTGAAGGTGGTGAAGATCCTAAGTTTATTGCCCGACGACTATTAATACTTTCTTCTGAAGATATTGGAAATGCGAACCCTACAGCTTTGGTTATTGCAAATAATTGCTTTCAAGCCATAAATGTAATTGGTATGCCAGAAGCAAGGATAATATTATCTCAAGCTGCTGTTTATTTAGCCACCTCACCAAAAAGTAATGCTTCTTATGCTGCTATTAATATAGCACAAGAATTAGTTCGAAAAACTGGTAATTTATCTATACCTCTTCATTTAAGAAATGCACCAACCAAATTGATGAAAGATATCGGCTACGGTTCTAATTATAAATATTCTCATGGTTATGAAGGTAATTTTGAAGTTCAAGAATATCTACCAGATGAAATAAAAGGAACTACACTTTTTGAACCTGGGAACAATCCTAAAGAAGCTAGTTTTAGAAATTTCCTAAAAGATAAATGGAAAGATAAATACAACTACTAGATACCCTATTTTGTGAATTTTAGCAAACATTAAAAACTTTAAAATGAATGTTTTGTTAAAGACATCATAAATTTAAAAGCTAAGAATGACAAAAAGTAAACTTTATATTTCACTTGAGTTAATCCTTTTATTTATTGCCTTACCACTCCTCCTCTTATTACCTATTTTGCTGATAATTAAAATTTCAGTTGCATTGGTAGGAGTAGTTTATATTTTCTGGAATTTGATTAAGAATAAACAACTTAGAAAATCAAGTTTATTAAAATTAAGTGTATCAAAACAATGGAAATCAATTGTTATAAAATTTTCAATAATGATAATTGGATCAACTTTATTAATGTATTTTCTTAACCCCGAAAATTTATTTATTGTAGTTCGTAAAAATGTATTGATGTGGATTAGTGTTTGTTTTTTCTATGCTCTTTTCTCTGTTTATCCTCAAGAATTAATTTATCGAACTTTCTTTTTTTATCGTTATAAAACTTTGTTTCCAAATACTACAATACTTATTGCTGTTAATGCAATTATGTTTTCTTTAGCCCATTCTGTTATGAAAAATTGGCTAGTACTTGGATTAACCTTAGTTGGTGGTCTAATATTCGCGATAACATACAATAAAAGTAAATCAGTAATGCTAACATCAATAGAACATTCTTTATATGGAAGTTGGTTGTTTACTTTGGGCATGGGAGAAATGTTAGCATTTCCTATGCCTCAATAAAACTGAAAGGCCTATTTTAAAAGTATTTTACTTTAGTTTAACAGCTAATAATGTATTTTTCAATAAACTAGCAATAGTCATTGGCCCAACTCCTCCTGGAACAGGAGAAATAAAAGCACATTTTGGAGCTACTTCAGCAAAGTTAACATCCCCCAATAACCTATATCCTGATTTTTTAGTGTTGTCTTCAATTCTATGAATACCGACATCAATAACTGTCGCCCCTTCTTTAACCATATCTGCGGTAACAAACTCAGGCTTTCCAATTGCAACAATTAATATATCAGCTTGTAATGTAATTTCTTTTAAATTTTGAGTTCTACTATGTGTAAGAGTAACCGTACAGTTGCCTGGGTAAGAATTACGAGCCATAAGCACACTCATTGGTGAACCAACGATATGACTTCTACCTATAACAACACAATGCTTACCTTCTGTTGGTATATTGTAATGCTTTAACATTTCAGTAATACCGTATGGTGTTGCAGGTAAAAAACTTGGTATATCCAACAACATTTTTCCTAGACTAACTGGATGAAAACCATCAACATCTTTAGAAGGATCAATAGCTTCAGTTACTTTTTGTTCATCAATATGCTTTGGCAATGGAAGTTGAACAATATATCCATCAATAACTTTATTGTTGTTAAGTTTTTCAACCTCTTCTAATAATAATTCTTGTGAAATAGTTGAATCTAATTGAACTAAAGTAGATTCAAATCCTACTTTTTCACATGCTTTAACTTTAGCATTTACATAAGTAGTGCTTGCTCCATCATTACCAACAAGTATAGCAGCTAAATGAGGTACTTTTCCTCCATTTTTTTTAAGTTGTTCTACTTCTAAAGCAATTTCTTCTTTTACTTTATTAGAAACTTCTTTTCCGCTTACTATTGTTGGGTTAATCATATTATTGTTGTTTAGGCATATTTTTCATCATCTGAGCCATCTTTTTCTTATCTCCCATCATACGCATCATTTTACTTGTTTGGTCAAATTGTTTAATTAATCGATTAACCTCCTGAATAGATGTTCCACTTCCTCCTGCAATTCTTTTTCTTCTACTACCAGTTAATGATTTTGGATTTTCTCTTTCGTATGGAGTCATTGATTGAATTATAGCTTCAATACCTTTAAATGCATCATCATCAATATCTACATCTTTCATTGCTTTTCCAACACCAGGAATCATACCCATCAAATCTTTTACATTACCCATTTTTTTGATTTGAGCAATTTGACTCATAAAGTCATTAAAATCAAATTGATTTTTTGCAATTTTCTTTTGAAGTTTTCTTGCTTCTTCTTCATCATATTGTTCTTGAGCACGTTCAACTAAACTAACAACATCTCCCATTCCCAATATTCTGTCTGCCATACGCTCAGGGTAAAAAATGTCTAATGCTTCCATTTTTTCTCCTGTACCAACAAACTTAATTGGCTTATCAACAACTGTTCTAATTGATAATGCTGCTCCACCTCTTGTATCACCATCTAATTTAGTTAATACAACTCCATCAAAATCTAATTTATCATTAAAAGCTTTTGCAGTATTAACAGCATCTTGTCCCGTCATCGAATCTACAACAAACAATGTTTCTTGAGGGTTTACAGCTTTTTTAACCTGCTCAATCTCATTCATCATTTGCTCATCGATAGCTAAACGTCCAGCTGTATCTATAATTACAACATTATGTCCTTTACTTTTAGCATGAATTACAGCTTGTTTAGCAATATCAACAGGATTCTTATTTTCTTTATCACTCCATACTTCAACCCCAACTTGCTCACCAAGTACATGCAGTTGATCTATTGCTGCTGGACGATAAACATCACCAGCAACTAATAAAGGTGATTTTCCCTTTTTAGTTTTTAAATAGTTAGCTAGCTTTCCTGAAAAGGTTGTTTTACCTGAACCTTGAAGTCCTGAAATTAAAATAACAGCAGGATTACCTGAAATATTAATATCAGCCATTCCTCCACCCATCAATTTAGCTAACTCATCGTGAGTTATTTTTACCATTAATTGATTTGGAGATACTGCATTAATTACATTTTGTCCTAATGCTTTTTCTTTTACAGTGTCGGTAAATTGTTTGGCTACTTTATAACTAACATCGGCATCTAATAATGCTCTTCTAATTTCCTTTACAGTTTCTGCAATATTAATTTCCGTTACTTGCCCTTGTCCTTTTAATACTTTAAAGGCTCTTTCTAACTTATCGGATAAACTATCAAACATATTTTGTTGTATTTTTAAGTACTTACAAAGCTAATATTTCTATCTAATATATTTAAACTGATATTGAAAAGGTTTAAATTAAATATTTAACAAACCAATTATTTTTTAATCAAAAACTCAACAAATAACACATCTTAATATTTCTTTATTAATTTTAAACTTAAAATTTAAACAAACTAAACTTAAAACTAACAAACTATGAAAATCTTTATCAAACTATTTTCCGTATTTTATTTGGTTGGTAGCTTTATTACTATTCAAGCACAACAAATTAGTGACCATTGCGGATTTAATCACGCCATGGAATACCAGAATAGTTTAAACCCTAACTATAAAGAGCAGGCAAATAATATTTATAGAAACCATCTTGAAAATGCAAACTCAAATAATGAAAATCAAAAAAAAGCTGGTGTAACATATACTATTCCCGTTGTTTTTCATGTTGTTTGGAACTCAGCTGTACCAGCACAAAATTTAGCAGATAGTGTTTTATTTGAACAAATAAATGTACTAAATGAAGATTACTCAAGAACTAATGCTGATACTTCTAACTTAAGACCAGCATTCTTACCTATAGTTGGAACTGCAGATATTCAATTTCAATTAGCGTGTAAAGATCCAAGCGGTAACCCTACAAATGGAATAGTAAGAGTTCAAACAGATTCTTCTTTTGGTGGTGGGGCACTACCTGATATGGCTTCAATTAGTAAAATTCAATACACAAGTCAAGGTGGTTCTGATGCATGGAACACAGCAGAATATTTAAATATTTGGGTTGGTGACATAAATAGTGGTAATGACCCTTCTTTATTAGGTATTGCTACTCCTCCTGCTGGCTTACCAAATTGGCCTGCTGGCTCTATTCCTGCTGAATTAACAGACGGAGCAATTATTCAATACAATGCTTTTAGTAGAAATAATCCAAATTTAATAACTGGAATACCTGTGAATGGTAGAACAGTTACTCATGAAGTTGGACATTACCTTGGAGTAAGGCATTGTGCAGAAAATACTTTTGGAGGTTTATTAGGAAGCATTTGTGGTGATGATGATGGCTTAAATGATACTCCTAATTGTGACCAATCAGCTCAAGGCTGTGATGTTTCAAGAAACTCTTGTACAGATACTATTCCTGGTATTGGTGATTTACCAGATATGGTTGAAAACTACATGGATTACTCCGATCAAACGTGTCAGAACAGCTTTACCCAAGGTCAAGTTTCTATTATGCGAGATGTGATTGTTAATAATCGTGCTGGACTTTTAACATCAACTGGCCTTGATTGCCCTACATCAATTGAAGAAAATAGTCTTGCAAATTCAATTAGTGTTTACCCTAACCCTTCTAGTGGATTTGTAAACATAAAAAGTGATAATGCTAATTTTAAATTGACTGTTTACAATAATTTAGGTCAAGAAATCATTCCTAATTTCTTAAGCAAAACTCAACTTCAACTTCCTTCAAAAGGAATTTACTTCCTAAAGTTTTCGTCTGAAAAAGAAACTTTAGTGAAGAAAATTGTAAATCAATAAGCTAAAAACAGCAAGCATAAAAAAATCCCGAACCAAATTGGTTCGGGATTTTTTTATGCTAAATTGTTACAAGTAAAACTTGTCTTCGAATTATTTTTTAAGCTAAAACTTCACTTACTTTTTGTGCAGCTTCTTTTAACAATACTGCAGAATGAACATCTAATCCAGACTCATCAATTAACTTTTTAGCTTCTTCTGCATTTGTACCTTGTAAACGAACAATAATTGGCACAGGGATATTTCCAATGCTTTTGTAAGCATCTACAACCCCTTGAGCAACTCTATCACATCTTACAATACCTCCAAAGATGTTAATTAAAATTGCTTTAACGTTAGGATCTTTCAATATCATTCTAAATGCTTTCTCTACTCTTTCTGCATCGGCTGTACCACCTACATCTAAAAAGTTTGCTGGCTCTCCACCTGACAGTTTAATGATATCCATAGTAGCCATTGCTAAACCTGCTCCGTTAACCATACAACCAACATTACCATCTAAATCAACATAGTTTAAACCTGCCTCTTTAGCTTCTAATTCAACTGGGTTATCTTCAGAAGGATCATGCATTGCTGCAATATCTTTATGTCTGTATAAAGCACTTTCATCAATACTTACTTTTGAATCAACTGCAATAATTCTGTTATCAGAAGTTTTTAATACTGGGTTAATTTCAAACATTGAAGCATCAATACCATCATAAGCTGCATATAAAGAAAAAACAAATTTTGTCATTTCTTTAAATGCTTGACCTGATAAGCCTAAATTAAATGCTATTCTTCTTGCTTGAAATCCTTGCAATCCAATTTGTGGATCGATTTCTTCTTTATAAATTAAATGAGGTGTTTTTTCTGCAACAGCTTCAATATCCATTCCCCCTTCCGGAGAATAAATAATAACATTTCTTCCTGTCTCTCTGTTCATTAAAACTGACATATAAAACTCTTCAGTTTCTGACTCTCCTGGGTAATAAACATCTTGTGCAATTAACACTTTGTTTACTTTTTTACCTTTAGCATTAGTTTGGGCAGTTACTAAGTGACCACCTAAAATACCTCTTGCAATATCTTCAACTTTGTCTAATCCTTTAGCCAAAACAACACCATGAGATCCAGTTTCAGTAACAGTTCCTTTACCTCTACCACCTGCATGTATTTGAGCTTTTACAACAAACCATTCAGTACCTGTTTGTTTATTTAATTCTTTAGCAGCTTCAACTGCTTGCTCAGGTGTATCAGCAACAATTCCTTCTTGAATTGCAACACCAAATCCTTTTAACAATGATTTCCCTTGATATTCGTGTATATTCATTACAATAGTTATTTTGTGAATTAAGTAACCAAAAGTAGTTTTTTTGATAGGTTTTTCAAAGCTGTTTTCAATAAACTTTTACTATATTTTTGAAATAAATTTTATATTCATTTTCTTGCACTACTTTTAAAAAACAAGAAAATTAATTACAAACTAAATTACTAGATAGCTATTTTTAATTCTAACTTAGTATTCTTAACATTGAACTATGATTATCATTGAGAACATACATAAATCATATGGTGATTTAAAAGTTTTAAAAGGAGTAAACTTAACTATTGAGCAAGGAAAAATTGTTTCAATTGTTGGTGCATCTGGTGCAGGAAAATCTACTTTACTTCAAATTATTGGCACATTAGATTTACCAGATGAAGGTTCTGTTAAGATTAACGAGGTCGTTGCAAATAAATTAAATGATAAACAACTTTCTTTGTTTAGAAATAAAAATATTGGTTTTGTCTTTCAATTCCATCATTTATTACCAGAATTTACTGCTTTAGAAAACATTTGTATTCCAGCTTACATTCATAAAACACCAAAACCTGAAGCTGAAAAGAAAGCATTTGAACTCCTAGCTATTCTTGGATTATCAGAAAGAGCAAATCATAAACCATCAGAATTATCTGGAGGAGAGCAACAACGTGTCGCAGTTTGTAGAGCGTTAATTAATAACCCATCTGTTATTTTAGCTGACGAACCTTCTGGAAATTTAGATTCTGCTTCTGCAAAAGATTTGCACGAACTATTTTTTAAACTTAGAAAAGAGTTTAACCAAACTTTTATTATTGTAACACACAACGAAGATTTGGCAAACATGGCTGACCAAAAACTAGTTATGAAAGACGGCAATATTGTTGAGTAATTTTAGTTTACCAAACAATGAATTTTCAAATTAAAACATACACTCCACCTCAACTTTTAGAATTTATTAATTCTGAAGAGTTTAAACACCTCGAAAATTATCCCATTACTCGTCATAGAGCTTTATCTCACATAAATAATCCAAGAAGTAGTGAAACAGACAAAATACTCTATATCGCTTTTGAACGAAATAAAATAGTTGGCTATCGGCTTATAATGGTTGATAGTATAAACATTGACAATCAATCTGAAAAGGTTGGCTGGTACAGTTGTGTTTGGGTGCACCCTCAAAAAAGAGGTAGTGGTATTGCCAAAAAACTAGTTGAATTATCACTAAAAGATTGGGGTAACAGTATTATTTTTCAAGGTCCAGTTACAGCGTCAAAAAACTTGTACACAAGTACTAATGTTTTTAATGAGGTATTTATTTCAGGTTTAAGAGCTTATTCTCGCTTTGATAGTAATGAAGTTATTACTTCAAAAAAACCGAACCTTAAACCATTCTCTTTTTTATTCAAGCTCACTGATGGTGCTTTTAATTTTTTTGTAGATAGCTTCAGTTCAAAAAGAAATTCTCCAAACAATACTGAAGTAATAACTGAAATTGATGATGAAATATTTCAATTTATTCAAAAACATCAAGCATCAAATTTATTTAAAAGAACAAAATCAGAATTCAATTGGATAATAAATTACCCATGGGTGCTTTCTTCTAATACTATTGACCACGTTAGTGCTAACTATCATTTTTCAAGTATAGCTAAAGATTTTAGGCTTATAAATATAAAATTTTATAACAAGAACCAAGTAATCGAAGGCTTTGTTACACTCCAAATAATAGATAAGCACTTATCTGTTTTCCATGCTTATTTTAATAAAAGTCAAGCAGAGAATGTGTTAAATTATATTTATTACATTATTAAAAAGGATAAAACCAACTCGTTCAGTGTTTATAATCAAGAATTGATTAACCTTATTAATAATAATCCAAATCCCTTTATTTATAAAAAAACATTAAAAAGAGGATTCTATTACAGTAAAAACTTCGAACATTATTTCAAAAAAAATCCCCAACTATCTTTCGAAGCTGGGGATGGAGATATGATTTTTACTTAAGTCTTATTTCGCGTAATTCACTGCTCTTTTCTCTCTAATCACAGTTACTTTTACTTGTCCAGGATAAGTCATTTCAGTTTGAATTTTTTGAGCTAATTCAAACGACATTGTATCAGCTTCAGCATCAGTTACTTTTCCACTTTCTACAATAACTCTTAATTCTCTACCTGCCTGAATAGCATAAGCTTGTTCAACACCTGGGTAAGTCATTCCTATGTTTTCTAAATCTTTAATTCTTTGAATATAAGATTCCATAATTTCACGACGTGCTCCTGGTCTAGCTCCTGAAATAGCATCACAAACCTGTACAATAGGAGAAATAATTGTTGTCATTTCAATCTCATCGTGGTGAGCACCAATTGCATTACAGATATCTGGTTTCTCTTTATATTTTTCAGCTATTTTCATACCTAAAATTGCGTGTGGCAATTCTGGTTCATCATCTGGCACTTTTCCAATATCATGTAAAAGCCCCGCTCTTTTAGCCAACTTAGCATTTAAACCTAATTCCGAAGCCATTGTAGCACAAAGGTTTGCTACTTCTCTAGAGTGTTGTAATAAGTTTTGACCGTATGAAGAACGATATTTCATTCTACCAACCATTCTTATTAATTCTGGATGTAATCCATGAATTCCTAAGTCTATAGTCGTTCTTTTACCAACCTCTATAATTTCTTCTTCTAATTGTTTTTTGGTTTTCTTAACTACCTCTTCAATTCTAGCAGGATGTATTCTTCCATCAGTAACTAATTGGTGAAGTGACAATCTAGCTATCTCTCTACGCACAGGATCAAAACATGATAAAATAATAGCTTCAGGAGTATCATCAACAATAATTTCAACTCCAGTAGCAGCTTCTAAAGCCCTAATGTTACGACCTTCTCTACCAATAATTCTACCTTTAATTTCATCACTTTCAATATTAAATACCGAAACTGAATTTTCAACTGCTTGCTCTGTTGCAACACGTTGTATAGTTTGAACAACTATTTTACGAGCTTCTTTGTTTGCATTAATTTTTGCCTCATCAACAATATCTTTAATATGAGCTAATGCATCGGTTTTAGCTTCAGCTTTTAAAGCCTCAACTAATTGTGATTTTGCGTCTTCGGCTGTTAAACCAGAAATTACTTCTAATTGTTCTACTTGTTTACGGTGAGCTTTTTCTAATTCAGTTTCCTTTTTACCAACTATATCTAATTGATGTGTAAGGTTTTCTCTGATTTTGTCAATATCAATTTCTTTACGCTTAACTTCTTCTAATTGCTTAGATGCAGATTCATTTTTTTGCTTTGCTCTATTTTCTAGATCTGCAATTTTTCTTTCTCTTTCATTAATAACCTTTTCATGCTCTTCTTTTAATTGCAAAAATTTCTCTTTTGCTTGAAGAATTTTTTCTTTTCGAAGAACTTCTGCTTCTGCTTTAGCATCTTCAATAAGGGCTTGACTTTTCTTGTCTCCTCCTTTTTTAAATATAATTGAAACTATCACAGCAGCAGCTCCTGCTCCAATAATAAGTCCAATTATAATACTTAGTAAATCCATTTTTTATTTAATTATTTAAATTAATAACAAATGAAATTGAGAAAAACAGCTTTACTATTTTTTTAGGTATAAAAAAACCCGCACAAAGTGGCTTGGATAAACCCAAGATAAAAAATGATTGGAACCGCCTAGTATTTTCAAACTTCCCATGTTCACATCTGTGAATATCCTTACGGAGTTACGAGGGGCCTGTTTTCGATTACTAATGAGCTATGCTCCAATTAAGTAAAACGTTAGTTTATCAAACAAAAATTTGTACGGGAGTTTTTATTTTTTAGAAAACTCTAAAAAAATATTATTACCAGTTATGTTGCTATTTATTTTAAAGAACGCTACAAATTTAGATCAAACAATTGTTCAATCTCCATTAAATCTTCCTCAATATTTGCATTCGCTAAAATGCCTTTATCTTCTAGTTCTGAATTACGCGATGCAATTTTAAGAGCAACCATTGCTAAAAGATCTTGCTTATCCTTAACTGCATATAATCTTTCAAATTCGCTTATTGAATGATTAATTTGTTCCGCAGCTTTTCTAATACCTTCTTCTTCTTTAGCGTCTATCGTTAATGGATAAACTCGGTTTGCAATTTTTATTTTTATCGATAATTCCCCCATTTGGGATTTAATTATTTGTTTATTTGAGCAATACAACTATCAATTTCCCGTACCAATTCGTTTATTTTCAACTTCACATCTTTGGTACTTTCATTACCAACACTTCCTGAAATTTTTAACACATTAACCTTGTTAGTCAATTCCATTACTTGTTGATTTTTTTCGTCTAAGTTTTTTACTAACCTATCAACTTCTTCTTTAAGTTTATTATTCTCTTTTTTTACCGATTGGTAATTTTCTACCAACTGTTTGGCCTTTTTTTTGAGACCTGTTATTTGAGAAGATAAATCTTTCATTAAAAAATTGTTAAACCAATAAAAAATTCAACTCATACAAAGATAATATTTTTTAAACCATATTTTGTGAATATTAAATTTAAAATTTAGCTTTTTTAAGTTCTTACTTCGATAGCTTTGTTATTGTGTTGTTTACATCACTTATCCGTCATTTATTTTATGAAATACTTATTAATTCTTAGCTTATTTTTTTCTTTTTTAATTTCAGTTAAAAGTCAAAATACAGATAGCTTACCTATAAATTATTTTCGTTCTCCTTTAGGTATTCCTTTATACTTAGCTGGTAATTTTGGAGAGTTAAGATCTAATCATTTTCATTCTGGATTAGACATGAAAACTCAAGGCAGAGAGGGTTTTAATATTTATGCAGCCGCTGATGGGTATGTATCAAGAGTAAAAATTTCACCTTGGGGCTATGGAAATACAATTTATATCGATCATCCTAATGGGTATACTACTGTTTATGCTCACTTACAAACTTATAAAGGAAATATTGCAGAGCAAATAAAAAAATACCAATATAGTATTGAATCTTGGGAAATAGATTGGTACCCACCAGACACTTTAATGAAAGTGAAAAAAGGTGACATTATTGCTCTTTCGGGAAATTCTGGTGGCTCTGGTGGCCCTCATTTACATTTTGAAATAAGAGAAACTAAAACTGAACATCCTATTAATCCTTTATTATGTGGCTTTGACATTAAAGATGATATTAAACCAACCTTAAAAAGAATTGCAGTTTATCCAATAAATGACACCAGTTATGTGAACAACAAAAATTTGATGCAAAAATTTGATGTTGTTGGTTCGAATGGCAATTACCAACTAAAATATAATTCACCAATAAACGTATACGGCCAAATAGGTATAGGTATTGAAACCATTGACAAACTAAATGATGTTAGCAATCAAAATGGTATTTATTCAATTCAACTTTCCAATAACAATGAAATCATTTATAAATCAGAAATGAAAAAATTTAGCTTTGATGAATCTAGAGCTCTTAATTCCTTGATAGATTACGAAACCTACTTAAGGAGTAAGACAAGGTTTCAAAAAAGTTTTATAGAAGATAATAATCCTTTAAGTATTTACACTACTCATAAAAATAAAGGCATACTAACTGTTTCGAATGCTACAAACAATTTACTTGATTATTTAATTATTGATAGTTACGGAAATCGTTCATCACTTCAATTCACAATTAATGGATTAAAACCAACATCTATTTCCCCAAAACTAAAATCAAAAATTGACACTGTGTTTTCTTATGAAGACGAAAATATTTTTGACAAGCAAAACATCATTATGGAAATACCAAAAAATGCTCTTTATAAAAATCTTGAATTTGAATATCAAATTAAAGATACATTAAGAGGTGCCATTACTCCCGTTTATAATCTACACAATGATTATACCCCTTTACATGATTACATAACAGTATCTATAAAACCAGGACGAATTTCTGAAGAATTAAGAAGCAAAGCAGTAATTGTAAATATTGATAGAAATGGTCGACTCTATTCAAGAGGTGGTGAATGGCGAAACAATTATTTAACTGCTAAATCAAAAGTATTTGGAGGTTATACAATTATGATTGATTCAATTCCTCCAACAATTAAACCTTATAATATTTTTGCAAACAAAAACATGAGCAAAAACTCAAGTATTATTATCTCTATTGCGGATAATTTAAGCGGTATAAAATCTTACCGAGGTGAGATTGATGGTAAATGGGTTCTTATGGATTTCGAATCTAAAAAATCACATTTAACTCATGTTTTCGACAATTTATTAGCAGGTAATCACACATTTAAACTTACTGTTACTGATGATGTTGGAAATACTTCTATCACTGAGATTCCTTTTACTCGGTAAATAAAACCTTGTTTGTGTAAATTTTTTCATCAACCAAAATTTCAATGAAGTAAATACCAGGATTAATATTATACTTTACAAAATCGATAAGTAAAATGTTTTTTCCATGAACAAGGTTATAATTTTGTTCAGCTACAACCCTACCAAGGTTATCTTTAACCAGCATTGAAGATTTAGTAGATAATTTAGAGTTTAAAGTTATAGATACATAATTTCTTGTTGGATTAGGAAAAATCGATATATTAGTTAACTCCTCCAATTCATTAATCCCAACAGTACTTAAACTATCCTGATACTCAATTGATGTTATATTTCCATTATTTGTAACAATTTTTAATACAGGGGTACTCATCCCATTAGCTAACCATTTATATTCAATCTCTTCTGGCCTAGCTATCGTTGTACCAAAGCTAACAACATCAATATAAGTAGTATCAATTTTAGATAATACAGATTTTACTCTTAAGCAATTAAATGTTCCATAAGGAGTTGTTAAAGTCCCCCAACCATCAACACTATCATTTCTTTCTAACGATTGCCCGTAAAACCCAAAAGTAGGAACTGATATTCCAAATTCAGAATTTGAAACGTTTGTATTTCCATAGTTCAATGGAAATACATACTCAACATCAACAGGAATATTTCGGGTAGATGATGGGATCCCGTTTATATTAGAACCAAAACCTACATTAGAATATTCTCCACTAGATTTTTTATAAAAGTTATATACATCTGTAATAGGTACCTGAGGAATTCCAATATCAACTCCTTTCAAAGCATAACTAGCTTTCCACGAAGAATACAATATACCATTGTTAAAATAAAATTGATAAGCAATTGGTGTTGAAATAACTGAAACAAAAGTATCTGAACGCTGAGTTGTAGATTGCAACAAAGAATAATCCCACGAATAATTAGCTCCAGTTAATACAGGATCTTGACCTTGTGGATCGGTTGTTATACTATAAGTAATTACATCATTTACATTTGGCATATCTGAGTCAGTAATTGTAATTTGAGCATAATAAAATTGACTAAAACATAATGTAAATAATAAAAGAAGTATATTTTTATTCATAATCAGTTAATTTTTAAATATTTAAGATTTAAAAGTATAATTATTTTTTAAATTCTACCTAATCAAAATAAAATTGCAACCCAGTTATTATAAAAAAGAGATTTTGCCTCCTTTTTGTTAAAATAACTATTTCTACCTATTTAATTTCTATAACTTCGCAAATTAATAATCAATACTTTATTCATAATAAATGGACATTTTAGAATTCGCTAATAGCAGCTATAGTGTTAACTTAAGAAAATTAACCCGCAAATCTCGTTTAGGATTTGGCTATAAAGAAATTAAAGAGATTAGAATACAAGATATTTTAATAATGAACAAGCATAAAGAATTGATTAAAATATATTTTGGCTTGGACAAAATTACTTTTATGGATGATATTCTTGATGAACTAGGTATTTCTGAAGAAATGCGAATTGAAAAACCTGGAAAAATTAAAGATTTAGAAGAACGAAATAAAATTGTAGCCCAAGCACTTGAAACTGTTAAAGAACAGAAAAAAATTGAAGTTGCTGCTTTTAGAGAAATGGCAAAAGAAATGCGAGAAGAATTAAAAAAAGAACAAGAATAATATTTTGACTTGTTATTTAGTTTAATAGTTAAAAACTAACAGCCAACTAACTATTAAAATTCTAAATAATTATAACCTGATGTTTTTTAGTCATTAACTTTTGTAAATTGTAATAATTTACATTTCATTAACACTTTTTCACACTTTATTTTCATTAGTTTGTTCATCAATAGGCTAATCTTGTAAAATACATTTCTACAATAATCCAATTGAAAAAGAGTTGTAAATAAATGAGCGAAATCATCAATATCAGTAATGTTAGAAAAACTTTCGGATTTGGAGACAATGAATTTCATGCTCTAAAAGGTGTCTCTTTACAGGTTCAAAAAAATGAATTTGTGGCACTAATGGGTAGTTCTGGTTCTGGCAAATCAACATTAATGAATATTATTTCATGCTTAGACACACCTACAGAAGGAAGTTATTTTTTAAATGGGCAAGATGTTTCTTGCATGAATGATGATGATTTAGCATTAGTTAGAAATAATGAAATTGGAATTGTATTTCAAACATTTAATCTCTTAAATAAAAAATCAGCTTGGGAAAATGTTGCCCTGCCACTTGTTTATGCTAATATAAATAAAGATGAAAGATTTGAACGAGCTTTAGCAATGTTAGACAAAGTTGGTTTAAAATCTAAAGCAGAATCAAAACCAAGTCAAATGTCTGGTGGACAAATACAACGAGTTGCAGTAGCAAGAGCACTAATAAATAACCCAAGTTTATTATTAGCTGATGAACCTACAGGTAATTTAGATTCAACCACTTCTTATGAAATTATGGATCTTTTTACTGAGTTACACCAACAAGGAAACACTATTTTAATGGTAACTCATGAAGACGATATTGCAAATTATACTCAGCGCATAATTCGTTTACAAGATGGTCTTATACTAACAAACAATTAAATATGAAATTAAAAAAACCACAACTAATAGCTGTCATAGCTTCAATCGTTGCGTTAATGGCTTATATATTTTGGCCATCAGCTAGCAATGAAGAATTGTTTGTAAAAGTTGAAAAAGGAAACTTTAAAATAGAAGTAAATACTTCTGGAGAATTACAAGCTAAAAAAAGCGAAGATATCAAAGGTCCAACCGGGCTAAGAGCACATGGAATATGGCAAATTAAAATTACAGATATCATTTCCGAAGGAAGTTATGTTAAAATGGGTGATTATGTTGCTCAACTAGATAAGTCGGAAGTTGCTAATAAAATAATTGCTGCATCAACCGAAGTTGAAAAATTCACTTCTGAATATGATCAAGCTAAATTAGATACAGCGATAGAAATGATGAAGATAAGAGATGACCTTCTCAACTTTAAATATGAAATAGAAGAAAAAAAATTAATTTCTGAGCAAAGTTCATATGAAGCTTTAGCCATACAGCGACAAGCTGAAATTGATTTAGAAAAAGCAAATAGAAACTATTCTCAAAACCTTAGTAGCTATAATCTTAAAAAGAAACAAAACATGGCCAAAGTTCATCAAGCCGAACTATCACTAAGGCAAAAACAAAGTGAATTAACCCGATTAGAAGAATTAGTTCAAGAATTAAAAATTAATGCCCCTAAAGATGGAATGGTTGTTTATAAACGTTCTTGGGATGGCCAAAAAATAACTTCTGGCAGTCAAATAAGCGTATGGGATCCAACTGTTGCTACATTACCTGACTTGTCAAAAATGGTGACTAAAACTTATGTAAATGAAATTGACATTAGCAATCTTAAAACAGATCTAAAAGTAAATCTTACAGTAGATGCATTTCCTGACAAAACTTATACAGGGAAGGTAGTTGCAGTAGCAAATGTTGGGGAACAGCTACCAAATAGTGATGCTAAAGTTTTTGAAGTTACCGTTGAAATTAACGAAAAAGACACTCTGCTTCGTCCTGCCATGACAACAAACAATCAAATTCTTATTGAAGAAATTAAAGATGTAATTTACATTCCTCAGGAAAGCGTTTTTGTTACCGATTCTGTTAGTTATGTTGTTGTAAAATCAACAATGGGTTTAGAAAGACAAAAAGTTGAACTTGGAAAAACAAACGACAACCATGTAATTATCTTATCAGGATTGACCGAAGGAGAAGAAATCTTAATGGTTAAACCAGAGGATATTGAATCAATATCTTGGAGATAAATTGGTAATTAATCGTACAAATATTAACATCGCTTTAGAAGCCCTTTTCGAAAACAAATTTCGATCTGGGTTAACTGCTCTTGGAATTATTTTTGGAGTTGCAGCCGTTATTACAATGCTAGCAATTGGTAATGGTGCACAACAACAAATAATTGAACAAATTGAACAAGTTGGTGCAAAAAACATTATTATCCGTCCAAAAAGTATTGGAAACGTTGAAGAAGAAGATAATGTAACAAAAAAATATAGCCCTAAGTTAAGTATTGCTGATGCAAAATCGATTGCATCAATATTGCCCAAAATAGATATTATGACGCCCTTTGTTAGTTACGAAACATCTGTAATAGCTAATGGCAAAAAGAAGAACTGCAATTTGGTTGGGGTTAATGCAAGCTATTTTGATATCTACAACTTAAAACTTGATAAGGGTTCTATTTTTTCTGAACTACAAGAAAAAAATTCTGATGCTGTATGTTTAATTGGGTCTAATTTAGCAGTAAAACTTTTTGCTGGTAAAAATCCTATCGGACAAACACTTAAAACAAGTCGATTACAACTTTCGATTATTGGCATTATTGCTCCTGGAGGAAATATTGGAGAATCTCTTCGAAATATAGGTATGAACAACTATAATGATGAAATTTTTGTTCCTGTAAACACTGCTTTAAGAAGATATAAAGATCGTGGTAGAATTACTGAAAAATTACTTCAAACAAACAATAACAACAACAATGAAGATGACAACCAACCTGTAAAAGACGAAAACGAAATAACCGATCAAATTGAAAAAATAATTATTGGCATATCAAACACGGATAACATGAGTCAAAGTGTAGATATTTTGTACCGATTACTTTTTAGGAGACATAATAAAGTTGAGGATTTTGAAATTGTGGTACCAGAACAAATTCTACAACAAAAAAAACAAACTGATGATATCTTTAATATTCTTCTTGGTGTTATAGCTGGTATATCTCTCTTAGTTGGTGGAATAGGAATCATGAATATAATGCTTGCTTCAGTTTACGAACGAATTCGTGAAATAGGCCTAAGAATGTCTATTGGAGCAAAAAAGAAAGATATCAAAGAACAATTTGTTTACGAAGCTGGTCTAATTTCATTGATAGGTGGTATAATTGGAATAGTATTAGGAGTTATTTTATCCTATTTAGCTGAATGGCTAACAGGAACTCCAACCATTATATCTGTATGGAGTGTTATTATTTCATTTTTTGTAAGTGCTTTAATAGGGATTATTTTTGGATATATTCCAGCAAAAAAAGCAGCCGAACAAGACCCTGTTCATTCTTTAAGACATGATTAAAATGAAAAAATATAACTTATTATTTATTTGCTTTTTGTTGAGTTTCTTTACTCAAGCTCAACAAAATCTTTCGTTAAACGATGTAATTAACTTAGCAAAACAACAAAGTATTAGAAGTAAACAAATTGAAAATAAATTTCAAAATTCATATTGGCGAAACTTTTCATACAAACGTCAATTTTTACCCTCACTAGTTTTTGATGGAACTATTCCTGAGTTTTCAAGAACAATATCTAGTGTTACTCAACCTGATGGTTCAGCTCTATTTGTTAACAGAAATTTAATTTCAAATAGCTCTAATCTTAGCCTTAATCAAATTATTCCGGCAACTGGTGGTAGTATTTTTGTTCGAACTGGATTAGATAATATTTTACTTACTGGTGAATCAAGTACAATAACTTACCTAAGCCGACCTGTTGAATTTGGGTATACTCAATCGCTGTTTGGTTTTAATAGATTTAAATGGGATAAAAAAATTGAACCATTATATTTTACAGAAGCTGAACTTTTTAAAACTGAAGAGATAGAAGATTTATCAATGTTAGCAGTAAATAAGTATTTTGATTTATTACAAGCACAATTAAGCATGAAAAATGCTGAAAACAACTATTTAAATAACGATACCATTTACTTGATAGGTAAAGGAAGATATAGGTACGGAAAAATTGCCGAAAATGAATTATTACAGCTTGAACTATCTTTATTGAATGCAGAAATGGCTTACGAACAAGAAAAATTAAATTTTGAATTGAGTCGTCAGAAATTAGCAACATTTTTAGGGTATAGCTCTCAAGAAAAATTTGAATTAACTTTAGATAGTATTATTCCTGACTTTAAAGTGGTTTATGAAGAAGCTTTAAACTATGCAAACGAATATAACTCAAATTTAATTCAGCAAGATCGACAAATCTTTGAAGCTGAAATGAATGTAGCTAAAGTGAAAAGCGAAAATAGATTTAACCTTAATTTAACTGCTTCTTTTGGTTTAACACAAACAGCGGCAAATTTAAAAGATGTTTATACTTCCCCTAAAGATCAACAATATGTTTCTTTAGGCATTAGAGTTCCTATTATTCAGTGGGGATTAGGTAAAGGCTACATTAGGCAAGCTCAATCTAATGCTGAATTAGTTCGCTCTAATGTAGAACAACAAAAAATTGATTTCAACCAAGATATTTTTGTTAAAGTAGCTGAATTCAATCTAAATAGAAAACAATTAGAAGTAAGCAAAAAGGCACAAGAAGTGGCAGAAAAAAGATTTTATGTTACAAAACAACGTTATTTAATAGGTAAAATTTTAGTAACCGATTTACAAATAGCACAACAAGAAAAAGACAGAGCATTAATAAGTTATATTAATGCATATCGATCTTTTTGGCAATCGTATTATAACATTAGAAAAGTAACCCATTATGATTTTGAAACAAAAACCATTATTGGAGGATAATTACAAAATAAAAAAGCCAATCATTAGATTGGCTTTTTTATTTGTGGAGTCGGAGGGATTCGAACCCTCGTCCAAACAAGGAACTAATAAGGTTTCTACATGCTTAGCTTTTAATTAATTGTTAGGCTTATTGCAGGTTAAAAGCATCCAACCATAAGCTTAAGCTTCTTGTGTTTCGCCAGTAAATCGAAGCATTTTACTTAGCTAGTTCAAAATTTTGAAACCTCGAGTACAACAATTAATGAACAGAACTGTTGAGAGATTAATGGTGCTTACCCTCTAAGAGTAAGTATTAAGATAATCCGACTTAGTCGTGATTATGCAGCCATTGCATAGTTATTTTCGCCAGTTAGCGATTTGAGAACCGAGATTTACGAGCAAATTCACAACGCTCGACATGCTTGCTTACCACTTCATCTTGCAGTCAAAACCAAAAACGACCCCAAAATATTCAAAGAACTATGCAAAGTTACAACTTATCAACCTATTTATAGGGCAAATTTCATCCATTTTCATATTTTTGAGTTTAAATAAAATTTAAGCATGAAAATAGGAGTATTAAAAGAAGGTAAAATACCACCAGATGAGAGAGTTCCATTATCTCCAATTCAATGTAAAGAGATTATAGACAAATACCCAAATGTAAATTTGGTTGTTCAAAAAAGTGATGTAAGAAGAATTACAGAACAAGAATATATTGAACAAGGAATAGAATTAGTTGATAACGTTGATGACTGTGATATAATACTTGGAGTTAAAGAGGTTCCTAAAAAAGACTTAATACCAAATAAAACCTACTTCTATTTTTCTCATACTATAAAAAAACAATCCTACAACAGAGATTTATTATTAGAAATGTTAAACAAAAACATTACTATGGTAGATTATGAAACCCTAACTAATGCCAAAGGAAATAGACTAATAGGTTTTGGAAAGTATGCAGGAATTGTTGGTTGTTACAACTCATTTTATGCTTATGGTAAACGAACAGGAAAATTTGATTTAAAAAGAGCTTACCAATGTGTTGACAGAGCTGAGATGGAAGCTGAAATACCTAAAATTAACCTGCCAAACGATTATAAGATTGTAATAACTGGTGGTGGTAGAGTTGCAACTGGAATTATTGAAATACTTAATAAAATAAATATTAAAAAAGTTTCTGCTCAAGAAATACTAAACAATACATACAGCGAACCTGTTTATGCTCAACTTTTAGTTGATGATTATTACAAAATGAAAGATGATTCTTCTTTCAAAAGATCAGATGTTTATAAAACCCCAGAAAAGTTTGAAAGAGACTTTATGAAATTTGCAAAAATTGCCGACATGTACATTTCTGGTCATTTTTGGGACAATAAAGCACCTTATATTTTTAATAGAGAAGATGCTAAAAACTCTGAATTTAAAATTAAAGTTGTTGGTGATGTAAGCTGCGATATAGATACTGCTGTTGCATGTACTATTCGTCCATCTACAATTGCCAATCCATTATATGGCTATGATGCAAATAATGAGAAAGAAACTAATTTCGACAATGAAAATGCAATTACCGTAATGGCAGTTGACAATTTGCCTTGTGAACTTCCTAGAGATGCTTCTGCAGATTTTGGAAGAGAATTTATTGATAAAATATTACCTCATTTAATTGATGATAAAGAACAACTAATTGAAAGAGCAACCATTTGTAAAAATGGCAATCTAATGCCAAAATATGAATACTTAAGAGATTATGTAAATGGAGAAATTACCGCTTAACAGTATTCTTTCCAACAAACATCTTTAAAAGATAATAAAGGTATTGCGATTTAATTATTTCAATACCTTTTTTGTTTTCTTCCATTGGTATACGCTGAAGATTATTTGGTATAACATCATTTTTTAAACCTGCAGTACCAAAAGTTAAATCTAATTTCCCTTCAATTTTTTTAAAAAACTCTACCCCTATTCCGTCATCAGTAAATGGAAACGAAAACACCTTATATTCTAAGTTAAATTTTTGAACTAAAAAATCTACACTTTCTATTGTTTGAGCTACTTGCTCATCTATAGAAATATCAAAATATTTAGGATGATTTTTACTATGTGCACCAATTGTAAATCCATCTTCAATTAAACTTTTAACATCCTCTGATGTTAAATAAGGCTGATTGTTTTTTAAATATTCTTCAAAATTTTCACCCAATAGAATTGCCAACTCATCTATTTCCCTCTCATTTTCAGCACTAAAATCTAACAATCCTTTTGCTGCATATTTTTCAGCTAAAATACTTTCCTTAAATCGATAAAAAAGGTTTTGATTGTCTAAGAAGTGTGTATTTATAAAAAAAGTTGCAGGGATGTTTTTCTCTTTTAAAATAGGTGCTACTATGCTTGACAACTCCTTTAAACCATCATCAAATGTTAAATGAAAATAATTTTCAGCTGGCTTGTTTTTAGTCTTATGTATTTCAATTAACTGATTTAAAGAAATAGGTTTATAGTTATCAAGTAAAAAATCTAAATCTTCTTTGAATTCAACTATAGTTCTAGCTTCATATAAATTTTTAATATGAACAGGTGTTTCATCAGAAACAATATGATAAAAAGGCAAAATAAGTTTTTGCCTAGTCAAGCTAATTAACTGTCGTTGACTAAAATATTTAGCTCCTCTAAAAGCTATATTTTGAAAAAAAGTTTTAATAATTCAACAATTTTAAAAATTTAGAACTTGTTTTCTTTATTTCAAAATAAGGAGTTTGTACTCCTCCAAAAGCTCTAAAATAACGCTCTATTGACTCTATCATACTTCCTTCAAAATTAAAAGTTTTGGATTTTGAAGCGGAACGACTTATAGCTTCCCAAAGTAATAAGCTCATAGAACCAGTGGTTTTAAATTTATCGGCAGTTACTCCTTGTAAATAATAGGCAGAAGAATTATCCCACACATAAAAAAGAATCGAATGAATATTATCTTCTTCATCTTTTGCTGTTAGAATTTCTCCAGAGTTATTTACTTTACAAAACTCATATACCATTGTTAATAAATCTAACGAAATTGGGTAGGTAGATTTATTAGCAGTATATATTTCATTCTTCATTTGATATAATAACTCTACATCAGTAATAGTTGAAATAGTAAGCTTTTTTTCAGCCTTTCTAATTTCGCGTCTAATGTTTTCCTTAAAATTTGAAAAAACATCTGACAAACTAGATAAATCATTTATAATATAGGTATACCTAGTAGTTTGTTCAAATCCTTTCCAATAAAAGGGCAGCCAATTTGTAAATTGTGGACTAAATTTTTGTTGAAATAAATCAGTCTTCGGTAATTGTTTTATTAAGTCAGTTATAACTTCTTTTTCAAAGCCTAACTTATTAGCATATTTCTGATCTTTTGGATAATTCAACCAAACACCCTGGTAAGGTGTAAGTAAAGGCTGATTTATCACATTAAAAGTTTTCTTTTTTGATAATATATATGGTAAAAACCCAACGAGTTCTTCTCCTTTCTCAATCAATACAACATTCCAATCAACATCATTAAACAAAAAGTTGTACCAATTATAAGTCATAAACAAAGGAACATCATTGTTTATCTCACAAAACTTCTTGTATTTTTCTTTATTGCTTAACATTATATAATTCAAAAATAGCTTTAATAATTAAAAACATTAAAAAACTACATTTATTTTATAATTTTGGCATCCAATAGTTATACTAAATATTTTGATTGACTATTTAATAATAGAACTATGAGAGAAATTCAATTTAGAGAAGCTTTAAATGAAGCAATGTGCGAAGAAATGCGCAAAGATGAAAACATTATATTGTTAGGTGAAGAAGTAGCTGAATATAATGGTGCTTATAAAGTAAGTAAAGGTATGCTTGACGAATTTGGTGCAAAGAGAGTTATTGATACTCCTATTGCAGAAAATGGATTTACAGGTATTGCAATTGGAGCTTCAATGAATGGATTAAGACCTATTGTAGAATTTATGACTTGGAATTTCTCTTTAGTAGCTATTGATCAAATAATTAATAATGCCGCTAAAATGTACAACATGTCTGGTGGTCAACTTAATATACCAGTTGTATTTAGAGGTGGTACTGGTGCTGCAGGTCAATTAGGAGCTACTCACTCACAAGATTTTTCGAATTGGTACGCAAACTGCCCTGGATTAAAAGTAATACAACCATCTAATCCATATGATGCTAAAGGCTTATTAAAAGCTGCAATCAGAGATAATGATCCAGTAATCTTTATGGAGTCGGAACAAATGTACGGAGATAAAGGACCTGTTCCTGAAGGAGAATACATTATTCCAATTGGATTAGCTGATGTAACTAAAGAAGGTACTGATGTTACAATTGTTAGCTTCGGTAAAATGATGAAATTAGTAAACCAAGCTGCAATTGAGTTAGAAAAAGAAGGGATTAAAGCTGAAACAATAGATTTAAGAACTTTAAGACCTATTGATTATGATACAGTAATAAAATCTGTTAAGAAAACAAATCGTATGGTATTTGTTGAAGAATCATGGCCTTTAGGTTCATTTTCTTCTGAATTAACATTCAAAGTTCAAAAAGAAGCTTTCGATTATCTTGATGCTCCTATAGTTAGAGTTACTGGTGCGGATGTGCCAATGAGTTTCTCAGTACCTTTAATAGAAGCTTACTTACCAAACGTAGATAAAATAATGAAAGCTGTAAAGCAAGTAATGTATAAATAATAAATATTTTCTTCTCTAAAAGAAAGTATAATAAGTTTAGATGAATATTTGGTTTTAGTCGTCTAAAACCAAATTAATTAGTATTCACTATTCTTTATACATTAATTTTTATACTTTTGCCGTCCTTAAAAAATTATATTTAAATAATAAACTAAATAAAAGTTATGGAATCAATGATGATTTATATGCCAATAGCAATGGCAATATTAGGCCTTCTTTACATGATGGTAAAGAAAGGTTGGGTAATGAAGCAAGATGCTGGTGATGGTAAAATGAAAGAAATTGCCGATCATATTTATGAAGGTGCATTAGCATTCTTAAAAGCTGAATATAAATTACTTGCAATGTTTGTAGTTGGTGCTAGTATTGTATTAGCTGGAGTAGCTTTTGTTGTTCCTACTACTGAATATTTAATTATTGTTGCTTTTATTATTGGAGCTATTTTTTCTGCATTAGCAGGAAACATGGGAATGAAAATAGCAACACAAACTAACGTAAGAACTACTCAAGCAGCAAAAACTAGCTTACCAAACGCTTTAAAGGTGTCTTTTGGTGGTGGTACTGTAATGGGATTAGGCGTTGCTGGATTAGCTGTTTTAGGTTTAACTGCATTCTTTATTTTGTTCTTTAACTTATATATGGGTGGTGTTTGGACAAATACGGCTGACATGACTGTTGTTCTTGAAACATTAGCTGGATTCTCATTAGGTGCTGAATCAATTGCTTTATTTGCAAGAGTTGGTGGTGGTATTTATACTAAAGCTGCCGATGTTGGTGCTGATTTAGTAGGTAAAGTTGAAGCAGGTATTCCTGAAGATGACCCTCGTAATCCTGCTACAATTGCAGATAACGTTGGTGACAACGTTGGTGATGTTGCTGGTATGGGAGCTGACTTATTTGGTTCTTATGTTGCAACAGTATTAGCAGCTATGGTTTTAGGAAACTATGTTATACAAGATATGGGTGGTGCAATTCAAGATGCTTTTGGCGGAATTGGTCCTATCTTGTTGCCTATGGCAATTGCTGGTATTGGTATTATTATTTCAATAATTGGTACATTATTAGTTAAAATTTCATCTAACGATGCAAAAGAAGCTGAAGTACAAAAAGCATTAAATATTGGTAACTGGACTTCTATTATTTTAGTTGCAGGTGCTTGTTTTGGTTTAGTAACTTGGATGTTACCTGAAACAATGCAAATGAATTTCTTTGGTGAAGGAACTAGAGAAATATCTTCTTTAAGAGTATTTTATGCAACATTAGTTGGATTAGTTGTTGGAGCTGGTATTTCTTCATTTACTGAATACTATACTGGTTTAGGTAAAAAACCTATCTTAAAAATAGTTCAACAATCATCTACTGGAGCAGGAACAAACATTATTGCTGGTTTAGCAACTGGTATGATATCTACATTCTCTTCTGTTTTGCTATTTGCAGCTGCAATATGGTCTTCTTATGCTTTTGCTGGATTTTATGGTGTTGCTTTAGCTGCCTCTGCAATGATGGCTACTACAGCTATGCAATTAGCAATTGATGCTTTTGGACCAATAGCAGATAACGCTGGAGGTATTGCTGAAATGAGTGAACAAGAACCAATCGTTAGAGAAAGAACAGATATTTTAGATTCAGTTGGAAATACAACTGCTGCAACTGGTAAAGGTTTTGCTATTGCTTCTGCAGCATTAACTTCTTTAGCATTATTTGCTGCTTATGTTACATTTACTGGAATTGATGGAATTAATATTTTTAAAGCACCTGTATTAGCAATGTTATTTGTTGGAGGTATGATTCCTGTTGTATTCTCAGCATTAGCAATGAATGCAGTTGGTAAAGCTGCAATGGAAATGGTTGAAGAAGTTAGACGTCAGTTTAGAGAAATTCCAGGTATTATGGAAGGAACTGGTAAACCTGAATACGGGAAATGTGTTGATATTTCGACTAAAGCATCTTTAAAACAAATGATGTTGCCAGGTATCTTAACAATTGGTTTCCCTATTGCAATTGTAATTATTGGAATGATTGTTTATCCTGATAACAACTTATTAGTTGCTGAAATGTTAGGTGGTTATATGGCTGGTGTTACTGTTAGTGGTGTTCTTTGGGCTATTTTTCAAAACAACGCTGGTGGCGCATGGGATAATGCTAAAAAATCATTTGAAGCAGGTGTTGAAATTAATGGTGAAATGACTTACAAAGGTTCAGATGCTCATAAAGCTGCTGTAACTGGAGATACTGTTGGTGATCCTTTTAAAGATACTTCTGGACCTTCAATGAACATTTTAATCAAATTAACTTGTTTAATTGGATTAGTTATAGCTCCTATATTAGGCGGTCATACAAATGATGCTCATGCAGAAGAAGCTGAAGTTGTTATTGAAGAAGTAATTGAAACTATAGATACTCCTACAGTTATTAAAAATGAAAAAGTTGTAAAATGGACAGGGAGAAAAGTTGGAGGAATGCATGAGGGAACAATTGCAATTTCTGAATCTACTGTTAAATTAGAAGAAAATGCACTTTCAGGAAGTGTGACTGTAGATATGACAAAAATGATTTGTACAGATATCGAACCTGGAGAAGACAATGATAATTTAATAGGACACTTAAAAGATGATGACTTCTTTGCAGTTGAAGCTCACCCTACCGCAACAATAAAGATTATAAATTCAGTTAAAGATGAAGAAAGTGATGGTTGGTACAAAGTAACTGCAGAATTAACAATAAAAGGAGTAACTAATGGAATAGAGTTCCCAGTTTATGTTGAGCAAAAAGAGGGGGCAATTCATATAGAAACTACTTTTGCTATTGATAGAACAGATTATGGAATTGAATATGGCTCTAAATCTATTGTTGGAAAGATTGCTGGTAAATTTATTTATGACGAAATAGAATTAAACATTAATACTGAGCTATAATCAAGAAATATATTGATTGTACTTATGTTAAAAAAGTGTTATTTTTTAATTCAATAAAATGCAATATTAAAGAATAATATACATTTGACACAGTAAAAACAAAGGGCTTAGAGTTATAAACATGTTGTTGATAACTATTAACAATTGTTAATAATTTTAAAAAAAACTTGCATACATTAAAAAAAATGTTGTAAGTTTGTCCAAACTAAAAATTAAAACAAAAATTAAAAAAGTTTAACTAAAACAATTAAAAATGAAAAAAAGATTATTATTTGTTGCTGCTATCGTAGCTGCTTCGACAACTTTCGCTCAAGATGGTTTAACATCTAAAAAAGGTGAAGCTTATTTACCAGAAGCTGGTGATTGGTCTATTAGCGTTGATGCTCAACCATTATTAAACTACGTTGGTAACATGGCAAATGCTGGTACTAACGGAGCTGGTACTTTAAATGCAGCTTGGACTAATGGTTCAAACGCAATTACTGGTAAATACTTTAAAGATGAAAACACTGCTTACAGAGCAATGTTAAGAATTGGTTTTTCTAGCTCTACAGTTGGAACAGTTAACAACTACTTTGTTAACCCAAGTGATGTTGAAGATCAAGAATTTACTGATGAAGTAAAAGTATCTGGAAACAATGTAACTTTAGGTTTCGGTCTTGAGAAAAGAAGAGGAAACACTAGAATTCAAGGTGTATACGGAGCTATGATGAACATCGGTTTTGGTGGTGGAAAAACTACTAACACTTATGGTTTAGCATACAGTGATTCAGCTTTCGCTGCTAACCCTGGATTAGTTAATGGTAGAACTTTAGAAACTAAAGCTGGTTCAACTTTCCAATTAGGAATTGCTGGTTTCATTGGTGTTGAATGGTTCTTCGCTCCAAAAGTATCTTTAGGTGCTGAATATACTTGGGGTCTTGCAATGTCTTCTACAGGTGAAGGTGAAGTTACTTCTGAGTCATGGGGTCTTAACCCAGGTGAAGTTGCTACTAACCCTAACCACATTGTTACAAATACTGCTAAAACTGGAAAATCAAGTTCTTTCGGAATTGATACTGGTTTATCAGGAGCTAACATTTCTTTAAACTTCCACTTCTAAGAAGTAGAGTATAAGATATATTAAAAATCCCGACCAATGGTCGGGATTTTTTTTGCTTTAAATTATATAAATAGATTCATTTGAATAGATAATTACAACAGTCTTCTGAAAATAAAAAGAAAAAAATAATCACTTAAATTCTTAATAAACCTATCTATCATTAAAGATTTTTACTTCAATAATAATCTAACTAAAATTAAAATGGTTTTGAATTCATGAAAAAGTCAAGTCCTAAATGATGAGAATTACAATCATGAAACATAATAAGAATGTTATTTAAAAATCATAAAGGGATATTAGAGTACAAAAAAAGCATCTCAATGAGATGCTTTAAATATAATAAGAGTGTTATTAATTATTTACTTTCAAACAAACCGTGAAGTTCGGCATCAATACCATTAATTATTTTACCTAGATCTTCAGCCTTTTCTGAAAAGTTATTATTATCTACATCAACGATTAAAATTTTACCTTGGTCATAAGTAGATATCCAAGCTTCATAACGTTCATTTAAACGCTTTAAATAGTCTAAACGAATACTTTCTTCATAATCTCTTCCTCTCTTTTGTATTTGATTAACTAGTGTAGGGACAGAAGCTCTTAAGTAAATTAATAAATCTGGGGGTTGAATAAAAGTTTCTTGCAACTTAAATAAAGAAAAGTAAGTCTCAAAATCCCTTGTTGTCATTAAACCCATTGAGTGAAGGTTAGGTGCAAAAATATAAGCATCTTCGTACAATGTTCTATCTTGAATAGTTGCTTTACCACTTGCATTAATTTCTTGAATTTTACTAATTCTACTTGTCATATAATAAACCTGAAGGTTAAATGACCAACGTTGCATGTCGTTATAAAAATCATTCAAATATGGATTTTCATCAACATCTTCAAAATGAGTTTCCCAATTATAATGTTTTGCTAATAAAGTGGTTAATGTGGTTTTTCCAGAGCCTATATTTCCGGCAACAGCTACAAGCATATTTTTGATTTTTATTAAGGAATTAAAAATACAAAAAATTACAATGATTAAGGCCTAAAGCTCAATTTTATCAATAATTAATTGATTTTTTTTAGATAATATATAAATATTAGAGCCTTCAATTCTTACTGATTTTACATCATCATATTTCTCAGCCTGATATATACTTTTTTCAAGAGTAAAAAGATTATATATTTCTATTTGTTGATTGGCATTTACATATAAAATGTATTTCTGTTTTACCTGGAAAGCTTTTACATTATATATAGGTATTGTCTTCAAGTAAGTACCATAAATATCGAAAACTAATATGCCAGATTTTATATCACTTAAATATACTTTTTCATTAAATTCGAGTAAATAGTTAGGTTGTATGTTTTCACCTAACAAGTTTGAAAGGTTACTCGAAACGTTTATAACTTGTCTATTTTCAATTCGCGTTAATTGATATTTAATCGGATTATAAAACCAAACTCCATTATTATAAGATCTACAAACTAAAGATGTTTCTTCTAAATTTAAATCATTTAAATTCAGCACATCACCTCTTACAGACATAGCGTCATCTAATGTTAATATTTTAGTAAAGTCTCTAAAATAAATCAATACTTTTAATGGGTTGATAACATCTACACTAGAGATTTCACCTAAAATGTTATTACTGTATGTAAATAATAATTCCCCTTTTTTATTGTATTTTTTTACTTCCCGACTAGAAATATCATAAAAATTTCCAAACTGGTCAGTTGTGAACTGATTCCCATCCAATGATTTAGTTAAAATCTGATTAAAACCAGCCAACGATAAAAATAAAAGCGAAAAAGTAAAAAGAAGTGATTTTATCATATTCATAATTCTTACTAAAATTATACCATTTTTAGGATTTGGTCAACTATATTTCTATTGTTTGATAAACGAGGAACTTTATGTTGCCCACCTAACTTATTATTTTCTTTCATCCAAATATAAAATGTATTTTCAGGTAATGAAATTACTTCAGGAATAGTTAGAATTAAGTTTTTATATCGCTTTGCTTCATAATCAGAATTTAAGCTCTTTAATCCATTATCTAAAATTTCAATAAAATAGTCAAGATTAATTGGTTCATTTTCAAACTCAATTAGCCATTGATGCCTACCATTCTTCTTCCCATCAATATAGATAGGTGCAACAGTAAAATCTCTTATTGAACTCTCTGTTTTTTTACAAGCCATTGCTAATGCCATTTCTGCATTTTCAATAATCAATTCTTCGCCAAAAGCATTAATAAAATGTTTTGTACGACCTGTTACCTGAATTCTGAAGGGACTTAAAGATGTAAACTTTATTGTATCACCTACTCTATATCTCCATAATCCAGAGTTAGTTGAAATAACCACTTCATAATTTTTATTGAGTTTAACCTCTTCTAAAGAAAGTGTATCTGGCTGTTCTTCTTCTGTATTTTCTACTGGAATAAACTCATAAAAAATACCATAGTCCAACATTAATAACATTTCGTCACTATTATATTGATCTTGTAATCCAAAAAAACCTTCAGAAGCATTGTAATTTTCATAATAATTCAAATGATTACCACCAAGTAATTTATTAAACTGCGATTTATATGGTAAAAAATTTACACCTCCATGCATATACATTTCTAGATTTGGCCATACTTCTGAAATATTATTCGCTTTAGTAATTTCTAATATTTTTTGCATCAAAATCAAAGTCCATGAGGGTACACCTGAAATATTAGAAACATCTTCTTTTGCTGTAGAAATTGCCATTTTTTCTATTTTTTCTTCCCATTCGGCCATTAAAGCAACCTCCATATTAGGCACTCTTCTTTGCTCCACCCAAAACGGAAAATTTTTCATTATTATAGCAGATAAATCTCCCGTATAAGAACCACTATTAAGTTTATTTATTTGACTACTTCCTCCAACTACCAATACTTTCCCTAAAATTAATTTTGATTCGGGATGATTATTATGATAAATAGATAATAAATCTTTTCCGCCTTTATAATGACAATCAATTAATGCTTCTTTACTTACAGGAATAAATTTGCTTTTACCTGTAACTGTTCCTGAAGACTTTGCAAACCATTTTATTTCAGAAGGCCACAAAATGTTTTGTTCACCATCTTTTATTCTTAAAACATCTGTTTTTAAAGTCTCATAATCTTGTAATGGAACATTATTTTTAAAGTCATTATAAGTTTTAATATTGTTATAATCGTACTTTTTACCCCATTCTGTATTCTTTGCGGTTTTAATTAATTCTAACAATAAGTCATTCTGAACCTCAGTCGGATATTTAATAAACAACTCCATTTGATGAATTCGTTGTTTGATAATCCAAGAAAAAACTGAATTAATTATTTCCATTTGAGTTAAAGACTAAAAGAGTAAAGTTAAAAGTAAACTTGTAACTTTACGAACTTCAATAATATAAACTTTCTCTTTAATGATATATACTGGTCCTTTACGCAAAATGAACGCTCAATTAACGGAAGAAATTAGCTATAATTTACCGATTGGCGATAATTTAGTTTCCATGAATGAGCTAATTGGAAATGAAATTACACTAAAATATGAGCATCAAATTTTATGTAAAGAATGTGGTAGAGAAACAGTAAAGTCATTTAATCAAGGATTTTGCTACACTTGCTTTAAAAACTCACCTGCTGCTGCTGATTGGATAATTCACCCAGAATTATCGAAAGCTCATTTAGGCATTGAGGATAGAGATTTAGAATTTGAAAAATCAGTACAATTAAAACCTCATGTGGTTTATTTGTCATTAACAAGCGGAATTAAAGTTGGTATTACAAGAGGAACACAAGTTCCAACAAGATGGATTGACCAAGGAGCAGTAAAAGCAATTAAGTTAGCTGAAACTCCAAACCGTTATTTGGCAGGAATGATAGAAGTAAGTTTAAAAGAGCATATGGCTGACAAAACCAACTGGCGACAAATGTTAACCAATGTTTATCCTGATGTGGATTTAATAAGTGAAAAACATAAAGTAATGGAATTATTAGGTGATGAGTATTTACAATATGTTCCTAAAGAAGACCAGCCCATTATTTTAAATTACCCTGTACTAGAATACCCTGTAAAATTAAAAAGTATTGGCTTTGATAAAGTACCAGAATATACAGGAAAACTTACTGGTATTAAAGGACAGTATTTAATGTTTGCTAACGGAATTGTTTTAAATGTTAGAAAACATGAAGGATATGTTGTTAGCTTAGAATTTTGATTAATAATAATTATAGAAATAAAAAAGGAGCCAAATGGCTCCTTTTTTATTTCTATTTTAAATATCTAAAATCGTGATTGTTTTTAATGTTCTGAAGTGATTCGTAAATCAACTTAATTACATTTTCTACATCTTCTTTATGAACCATTTCTACAGTTGTATGCATATATTTTAAAGGTAAAGAAATTAAAGCCGAAGCTACCCCACCAGTTGCATAAGCAAACGCATCAGTATCTGTTCCTGTAGCTCTACTAGCTGCTGCACGTTGAAAAGGTATTTTTTTCTTGTCAGCTGTTGTTTGAATTAACTTTAATAAATTATTTTGAACAGCTGGTCCAACAGTTAACACAGGTCCTTTACCTGCTGCATTATCTCCACTTTCAATTTTATTCATCATTGGCGTTTGCGTATCATGGCATACATCCGTAACAATAGCAACATTTGGTTTTATATTTTGAACCATCATTTCAGCTCCTCTTAAGCCTACTTCTTCTTGTACAGAGTTTGTAATGTATAATCCAAATGGCAATTTCACTTTGTTTTCATGCAACAAACGAGCAACTTCTGCAATCATAAAACCACCAATTCTATTATCTAAAGCACGTCCCACATAATATTTATCATTCAGTACCATAAACTCATCTTCGTAAGTTATCACACATCCTACATGAATACCTAAAGCTTCAACTTCTTCTTTTGTAGTGCAACCACAATCTAAAAATATATTATCCAATTTAGGAGTTTCTTCAGCTGCTGCTTTTCTTACATGTATTGCTGGCCATCCAAATACTGCTTTTACAATTCCTTTATCCGTATGGATGTTTACTCTTTTGGAAGGTGCAATTTGATGATCTGAACCACCATTTCTTCTCAAGTAAATAAACCCTTGATCTGTAATATAATGAACAAACCAAGAAATTTCGTCTGCATGAGCTTCAATAACAACTTTATATTCTGCTTTAGGATTTATAATTGCTGCTACAGAGCCATAAGTATCAACCATATGATCATCAACAAAAGGTTTAATATAATTTAACCACATTTTTTGTCCCTCTGATTCAAAACCAGTAGGAGAAGGATTATTAATATAAGCCTCTAAAAACTTTAATGATTTAGCGTTTAATATTGATTTTTTTGCCATGTTTTTGTCTTTATTTTTTAGAAAGATGAAGTTAGTATTTTTTATTAAAAAAAGTACCTTTGGTAAAGATGAATATCGATAAAATTTACATGCTACGCTGCCTAGAGTTAGCAAAAAAAGGTTTAGGAAATGTTGCCCCGAATCCAATGGTAGGTTGTGTAATCGTTTATAAAAATAAAATTATAGGCGAAGGTTATCATCAAAAATATGGAGAAGCACATGCCGAAGTAAATGCAATTAATTCAGTAAAAAATAAAGAACTATTAAAAGATAGTACACTTTATGTTAATCTTGAACCTTGTGCACATTATGGCAAAACACCTCCGTGTGCAAACCTAATTGTTGAATACAAAATTCCAAAAGTTGTAATTGGTTGTGTTGATAGTTTTAGTAAAGTTTCTGGCAAAGGAATTGAAAAATTAAAATCGGTTGGAATTGAAGTGGTGATTGGTATATTAGAATTAGAAAGTTTAGCTTTAAACAAACGATTTTTTACTTTTCACAATAAAAAAAGACCCTATATAATTCTTAAATGGGCTGAAACCAAAGATGGATTTATTGATGTGGAAAGATCAAACAACTATCCTGATAATATCAAAATAGATAATTGGATTACAACTCCACTAAGTAAAAAGTTAGTTCATAAATGGAGAAGTGAAGAGGCTGCTATAATGATTGCAACAAATACAGCGATAAACGATAATCCTAAACTAAATGTTAGAGAATGGGCTGGTAAAAACCCTTTGCGCATCGTTCTAGATTTAAATAATCGTTTACCACAAAATTTAAACATATTTGACAAAAGTACTCCTACTCTATTTTTTACTACTTTAGAAAAGGAGAATCAACCAAATATTGAATTTTGTAAAATTGATTCTACTAATAATATTATAGACCAAATTTTAACCGAGCTCTATAATAAAAATATACAGTCTATTATTATTGAAGGTGGTAAACAACTACTTCAAACTTTTATTGATAATGATTTATGGGATGAAGCTAGAATTTTTATTGGACAAAAACAATTTGGTAATGGATTGAAAGCCCCTCTAGTTAATAAAATTGTAACAACTGAGCAAAAAATAAGTACGGATAAACTAAGCATTTATTATAATGATTGATATTGTACTTACTATCCTAGCGTTTAACATCTTAATCATAATTTTTAAGTTTTTTGACAAACTAAAAATTGACAATTTACAAGCGTTAATTGTTAATTACATCACGGCTGGATTTTGTGCCTTATTATTCACCAAACAATCTATTGTTGTAAGCGAAGTTTTACATTCTGACTTTATATACCATGCTATAGCAATTGGATTTTTATTTATTATTGTTTTTAATTTCTATGCAACTGGAACTCAAAAGGTAGGCATTGCAATAACTACAGTCGCCAATAAACTTTCGTTGTTTATTCCTGTTGCTGTCGCCATAATAATTTATCCTAATGAAAAAATAAGTTTATCGAAACTAATCGCTTTTGGATTAGCTGCAATTAGTATCTATTTGTCTTCAACAAAAAACAAGAAATTAAACTTTGATAAAAAATATTTGTGGCTTATTATACTTGTTTTTGTAGGACAAGGTGTTGCTGACTCTATTTTTAATCATGCTCAACAAACTGCTGTTAACGACAATGAAAAAACACTATTTTTTATTGTTTTGTTTATGATGGCAGGACTTTCTGGTCTAGTTATTCTTCTTTTCAAATCAATAAAATCAAAGCTAAAACTGTCTATTAAAAATGTAATTGGTGGTATAGCTCTAGGAATTCCAAATTATGCTTCTCTAGTATTTTTCTTTAATGCATTAGAAAGTTCTGGCTTAGAAGCTTCTCAAGTTTTTCCTGTTGTTAGTATGGGAGTTATTGTTATTTCAGCTATAGTTGGCAAATTACTTTTTAAAGAGCATTTGTCGTTATATAATTGGTTAGGATTAGGAATCGCTATCATAGCAATATTCATCATTACTTTTGCTTAGATGACTGATGCTTATTTTACTATAAAACAACCAAGCGAAGGAGTTTATAAAGAGAAAGGAAGTAAATTCATTGCTTTTGCATACCCTATTTATAATGAAGAAGAATTTAAAGAACATCTTACTCAACTAAAAAAAGACTATCATGATGCTCGTCATCATTGTTATGCTTTTAGACTAGGACTTACTGAAAATGAATATCGTTATAGTGATGACGGTGAACCAAACAACTCTGCAGGAAAACCTATCTATGGACAGTTATTATCTAGTAATATTACAAATGTTACAATTATAGTTATTCGCTATTTTGGTGGAACAAAACTTGGTGTTGGTGGATTAATAACTGCTTATAAAGAAGCTGCAAGAGATGCCATTAATAATGCTAAAATTGTAAAAAGAACAGTTAATCATTTCTATACGATTAAATTCGATTACGCGGCTATGAGTGATGTAATGAACTTTATAAAACTCCATAACCTAAACGTTACCAACCAAGTTTTTGAAAATAATTGCTCAATAGAATTTAATATAAGAACAAAAGAAGCTGAGCAAGTAATAACTGAATTTGAAAAAATTGAAAATGTGAAAATTGAGTTTTTGAGAACTATCTAAATCTCTTTATCTTTTGTATAATCAACTACTTCCACTCCTAAATATTCTGCTACTTTTTTAGTTACAACCTTTGCATCTTCATATTCCCCTTTAAAAACTAGGTGTTTAATTCTTGAATCTTTACAAATAAAAACCACAAACTTAAAGTCAGTAAAATCAGAAGTACATTTTTGATTTCCGTTTAATTTAGGGGAAACAACTGTTCTTGCAAAGCGAACTTTAGAAATAGCAACGTAATTAATTTCTTTAAAATTATTCCACTCACCAAGCTTAAATCCAAGAAACTTAGAATAGATTTTAAACTTACCTTCTTCTTTATCTACTAATAAGGTCTTTAATTCTAGCATTATTGACCAACTACAGGTGTCATTTGATAGTTTTCTACTTGAATATGTGTAGTAGTTTCACCTAAAGGAAGAGATACTTCACTAGTCTTTGATTCAAACCCTTCAGCGTTAATTAAAAGTGAATATTTTTGATTACCCGATAAGGTTATGAAATAGTTGCCCTCATCATCAGCATTTGTTTTTGCTACAACTTCACCTTTATCGTTTTTAAACTCAATTTCGCCTTGAACTGATTCATCCTTATTTGTCGATGAAATTCTTCCTTTTAAAATTGATAAGTTAACCTGAACACCTTTTAATAAATCATAGTTTGATAAATCTATTTTATAAATGTCTCTTTCACCCAACCCGTCTGTTCTTACGGTAGAATAGTGGCCAATTCTACCATCTGTACTTAATATAAAGTGAACATCATCATCAATAGTGTTAATTGGATAGCCTAAATTTTCTGGCTTAGACCATGTTCCGTCCATTTGTAATTTAGACATAAAAATATCATAACCTCCCATTGATAAATGACCTTTTGAACTAAAAAATAATGTTTTACCATCTGGATGAATAAATACTGAAATTTCATCTTTAGGAGTATTAATTATTGGTCCTAAATTTTTAGGTTCACCCCAAGTAGATTTAGTAATTTTTTCAACGACATATATATCACCTCTACCTTGAGCTCCATTTTTATTTCCTTCTCTTTCACTAACAAAATATAACTTGTTACCATCTGCAGATAAAGATGCTGAACTTTCAAAATATGAAGAGTTAATTGGCTTCTCCATATCTTTAGGGTTACCCCAAGAGCCAGAAGTTCGTTTTTTAGAAACAAAAATATCCCCTATATATATTTTACCATCATTGCGATAAATAAATATTTGAGAACCATCTGGAGAAATACTTAAACTAGCATCGTGTCCTTCTGTATTTAACTTTCCTTCGATTGGCTGTGCTTTTCCCCAATCACCTTTAGCTGAGTCCCATTCTGATAAATAAATATCTTCAAAATATTTATAATCACCAGCTTTATCAACCCCTCCACCTTTAGTATCAGAACGTCTAGAAGTAAATATTAACGTTTTTCCATCTGCAGAAATTGACGGAGAATAATCTCCTCCTCTTGAGTTAATATTTTTCCCTAAGTTGGTTATTTCAACTTTAACTGGTGAGTTAATCATTTTTTTAGCAAAGTCAACTTGGGTGAGCATAGTATTTACATCGTAAACTTCTCTATCCCTTTTCTTAGATTTTGGTAAATAAGTATTGAATGCCTCAGAAGCGTTATCTAACTGATTGTTTCTATGATAGGCAACACCCAATTGATAATATAATTCAGGAACAACATTTTCATCAATATTTTTAGCATTTTGAAGATACTCAACAGCTAAACTCCATTCTTTTAAATCAAGATAACATTCCCCCATTCTATAATTTACCATAGCATCGTTGGTAAACTCTTTTAACAACTCTCTATAAATTAATAACCCCCCTCTAATGTTGCCATTCAAATATTCATGACGAGCTTCGCTCATTTTCATTTTATAACCAATTTTACCGGTTGTTTTATCTTGGGCATTTAGTACAAATGAGTTAAGGCTTAAGATTAGGGAAAGTAGTAGCGTAAATTTATTTTTCATAAGGGTTGTAATTTCAATTTTAATAGTGTTTAATCTAATTGCATATTTTATGCCATTTTGATGAAACGAAACAAAAATAGCGAATAAGGTCTAAATATAAAAACTAATATTGAAAGGAAAAAAGAGTTTAATAAAAAGCTATTAATCAGTAATTTCTGTTAAATATTCTAAGAATAATTGAATAGACTTTCTTTTGTCATTATCTAAATTGTAATCAATATCCTCAGTTAAATATTTAAGCAAATCTTTTTCATGAACTTGATCATTATTTGCTAGTGAAATTGATTCTGGAATATGACTAACTCCAAAAGATAAAGCATTATTAAATTCTTCAATAAAACTTTTATCTAATTCTTTATTAGATACCCAACATGCAAAGGCAAATGGTAATTGAGTGAAGTTAAACCACTCTTCAGCTAAATCGTATTTGAACTTGTATTCTTTATTTAAATTAAAAGTTCTATCGCCAATAATTACACCTGCTGTTTTTCCTAATATGTGATTTTCATAACCTGCTTCAGAATTTTTCCATTTAGGTGCAATATTCCAATAGTTTTTAGCCAAAACCTTTGTTAGGTTTATTGATGTTCTAGATTGATAATCTAAATACACTTCTTCTATTTCATTAAGTGGGACATCGCTTAACAATAACACTGAATTTACTTTTCCTTTTGCTCCAATACAATAGTCTGAAACGATATGATAATCCTTTAAGTAAGGTAAAGTTGCTACTGGAACCAAGCCTAAATCTACATCTTTATTTATTAACTTTTGTGCACAAACAGAAGGAATATCTGATTGTAATTCAGTTTCGTTATTAAAAGCTGTTTTATTAATTCCGTATAAAAACGGCAACGTATTTAAGTAAGATACTAATGAGATTTTAATCTTCAATGGGTGTGTAGTTTTGAGCGTATGGATTATTTGACAAATCTACTATTTTATGAGTTGAAACTGTTGCCGCAATAACAGAAATAATCGCAACAAAACCGGCTAAGGTCGTTCCACAAAAAGGAATTAATAAAAAAATTGAAAAAACCATCCCATTTGCAATTGCCATTCCTTTATTAGCTCTCATAAATTGAACACTATCTTTTAATTTTATTCTTCGCCGTTCATTATTATAATCAATAAATGAAAATCCATAAAAGTAAGAGCTGATAAAGAATAAGAAAAAAGAACCTATTATACCTCCTATTAAAGGAATAAATAATCCTAAAATAAATATAATTATCATGTAAAATAATTCGATAAATAAGTTTCTTAATGCTAGTAAAACTCCACGAACAACATCTCTCATCATTTGATCTCCATCAAATTTATACTTATTTCCTGTTAAAATTTCTTCTGTTTTCTCAGATAAAAATGCAAAAACAGGTGAAAGGCAAATAACAACAATATAACCTCCAAAATATGCAAATACGAAGAAGAAAATAAACTTCATTAACACCCAAACAAAGCCACTTGCTATTCCTGATAAATAAGTAGAAATAGGCGTTAAATATTCTGCTCCATAAAAAGAATCTTTTTCAATCTTAGTAATATCTTCTAACCAATTTCCTACAAAATCAGTTAATGAACCAATACCTAACCAACCCAAAACTAAAAACAACAGATTTAGTATAATTGGAAAAATCATATACCAGATTAAGCCTTTAGAGAACAATAATTCTATTGCTTTACCATATGAACTTAATCCTATTCCGAAATTTTTAAACATAACAACTTCGTATTAAAAACTATATCAAATATACGTAATAAAACCCCCTTTTATTCTAGTTAAAAGGGTTACTTTTGTTTTTTTATAATTTTTTAAGAAATGAATTTATCTCCTTTAACAGCTATTTCTCCAATTGATGGAAGATATGGAAGAGTTACAAATAGTTTATCAGCTTACTTTTCAGAAGAAGCTTTAATTAAATATCGAGTAAGAGTAGAAATTGAATATTTTATCGCTTTATGTGAATTACCTTTACCACAACTAAAAGATTTTGATAAGAATCGTTTTTCTGATCTAAGAAACATTTACATCAATTTTTCTAACGAAGATGCTTTAGTAGTTAAAGAAACTGAAAAAGTAACCAACCACGATGTTAAAGCTGTTGAATATTTTATTAAAGATAAATTCGACAAATTAAATATTAACCCTGCATTTAAGGAATTTGTTCATTTTGGGTTAACTTCTCAAGACATCAATAACACTTCTGTACCTTTAACCTTGAAAGAGGCTTTAAATGATGTTTTTTATCCATTATTGGAGGAAGCATTAAATTTAATAAAACAAAAAGCAAACGATTGGAAAAACATTCCAATGTTAGCAAAAACTCACGGGCAACCTGCTTCTCCAACTAAATTGGGGAAAGAATTTTATGTTTTTGTTGAGCGTATCGAAAAACAATTAGCTCAAGTTAAAGCTGTCCCTTTTTCAGCAAAATTTGGTGGCGCAACTGGAAATTTAAATGCTCATCACGTTGCTTATCCAGAATACAATTGGATTGAATTTTCTAATAATTATGTAAACAAGAAATTAGGTTTAGATCGTTCTCAAACAACAACTCAAATTGAACATTACGATAATTTAGCCGCATTATTTGATGGTCTAAAAAGAATAAATAACATATTAATTGACTTAGATCGAGATGTTTGGACTTATGTCTCTATGGACTATTTTAAACAAAAAATTAAAGAAGGTGAAATAGGTTCATCTGCAATGCCACACAAGGTTAATCCAATCGATTTTGAAAATTCTGAAGGAAACTTAGGAATTGCAAATGCTATTTTTGAACACCTTTCGGCTAAACTTCCTATTTCTCGTTTGCAAAGAGATTTAACTGATTCTACTGTTTTAAGGAATGTTGGGGTACCTATCGGCCATTCTGTAATTGCTCTTGCTTCTTTAATAAAAGGATTAAATAAACTATTAATTAATGAAGATAAAATTGCTGCTGATTTAGAAAATAATTGGGCTGTAGTTGCAGAAGCTATTCAAACTGTATTAAGAAGAGAAAGTTACCCGAAACCATATGAAGCGCTAAAAGAATTAACAAGAACTAATTCTAAAATTACAGCTTCCTCTATTGCAGATTTTATTGAAACATTAAATGTAAACGATGAAATCAAAGCTGAATTAAAAAAAATCACTCCTTATAACTTTACAGGAGTAGAATTATTTTAATGAAAGTTTGTGGTTTTACCATAATTAGAAATGCTCTAAAATTTGACTATCCAGTAGTTGAATCTATTAACTCTATTCTACCTCTTTGTGATGAGTTTGTAGTCGCTGTCGGAAATTCTGATGATGATACACTTGAACTCATAAAAAGCATTAATTCACCTAAAATAAAAATTATTGAAACTATTTGGGACGATAATTTAAGAGTTGGAGGTAAAGTTTTAGCAGACGAAACAAATAAAGCTTTTGATGCAATTTCTGAAGATTTTGATTGGTGTTTTTATATCCAAAGTGACGAAATAGTACACGAAAAATATCACGCTGAAATTAAAAAACAATTGGAGCTTGAAGCTAATAATTCTTCAATTGATGGATTACTCTTTAAATACAAACATTTTTATGGCTCTTACGACTATGTTGGCATATCAAGAAAATGGTATAGACATGAAATCAGAATCATAAAAAACAATAAAAAAATACGTTCTTATAGAGATGCTCAAGGTTTTAGAATTAATAATCAAAAACTAAAAGTAAAAGCAATTGATGCTTATATTTATCACTATGGATGGGTTAAACACCCAGAACAGCAACAAGCCAAACAACAAAGTTTTAACAAAATGTGGCATGATGATAATTGGATGAAACAAAACATAAAAGATGTTGAGGAATTTGATTACACCGCAATAGATTTATTAGAAAAGTTTAATGAATCTCATCCATCCGTAATGAAAAATAGAATTGAAAAAATGAATTGGAATTTTAGTTTTGATCCTACAATTATTAGACTTCCGCTTAAGATAAAGATAACCCACTTTATAGAAAAATTAACTGGATATAGAATTGGTGAATATAAAAACTATCGTTTTTAGTAGATTTGATTATAATTTAATAAATGAAAAACCTCCAGAAAATATTAAAGTATGCTTTAAACTATAAGAAGTACGCGCTATTAAATATTATTAGCAATATTCTTTCTGTAATATTTGAACTTGTAGCAATGCTACTTTTCATCCCTTTTTTAAATCTTTTGTTCAATGAAAAAACAGTTATTGTTTCTTCATTACCTCAATTCAGTTTCTCTAAAGACTATTTTGAAGCCTATTTTAATTTTACAATGAACCAATACATTGCAGATAATGACAAATTAGCTGCACTATATTTTGTTTGCGTTCTTGTTGGAGCTATGTTCTTATTAAAGAACTTGTTTAGATATTTAGCTTTGTTTTTTATTGCTGTAATGAGAACTGGTATTGTAAAAGATTTAAGAAAAGATATTTATAACAAAATACTAATTCTACCACTATCCTATTATTCAGAAGAAAAAAAAGGCGACATCTTATCTCGGATTACTACTGATGTTCAGGAAATAGAATTCTCTATTCTAAATTCATTAGAGATGCTTTTTAGAGAGCCTATTTCTGTAATCCTATCATTGGCAGTAATGATAGCAATTAATCCTCATTTAACCCTCTTTTCTTTAATACTGCTTCCTATAACAGGACTAGTAATTGGTCGTTTAGGAAAAAGTTTAAAACGTTCATCTTCAAGAGTGCAACAACAAATGGGTGTTTTATTATCTACTGTTGAAGAAACACTTACAGGATTAAGAATAATTAAAGCATTTAATGCTGAAGAGAGTTCAAACAAGCATTTTGATCAACAAAATTCTTCTTACGCTTCGTTAACTCTTAAAATGACACGAAAAAGAGATTTAGCTTCTCCAATTAGTGAGTTTTTAGGAGCAATGGCTATGGTTGGTTTAGCATATTATGGAGGTAGTTTAGTTTTAGATGGAAATTCAGATTTTAATGGCGGAGAATTTATAGGTTATATTATCATTTTTGCAAAACTTATCGCCCCTGTTAAAGCATTTTCTTCTGCCTATGCAATCGTTCAAAAAGGTGCTGCTTCAGCAGATAGAGTTGATGCAATTTTAAGTGCTAAAAATCCAATACTTGAAAAAGAAAATCCAGAAATTCTTAATACAATCAATGAAAATATCCATTATAATAATGTTTCTTTTTCTTACAATAAAAGCGATATCGTTTTAAATAATATTGATTTAAAAATAGAAAAAGGGAAGACTATTGCTTTGGTTGGAGAATCTGGTGGAGGTAAATCTACTTTAGCTGATTTATTACCTCGTTTTTATGATGTAAGTTCTGGAGCTATTGAAATTGATGGAATCAATATTAAAAATCTATCTCTACATGGTTTAAGAAGTTTAATTGGTGTTGTAACACAAGAATCTATTTTATTTAATGATAGTGTATTTAATAATATTTCATTCGGGACTAATAATGCTTCAAGAGAAGAAGTAATAGAAGCTGCTAAAATTGCAAATGCTCATGAATTTATTATTCAACTAGAAAATGGATACGATACAAACATCGGTGACAGAGGTGGTAAATTATCTGGCGGACAAAGACAGCGATTAAGTATTGCTAGAGCGGTATTAAAAAATCCACCTATTTTAATTTTAGATGAAGCAACATCTGCTCTTGATACCGAATCAGAAAAATTGGTTCAAGATGCATTGACTAAATTGATGAAAAACAGAACTTCAATAGTTATTGCACACCGACTTTCTACTATTCAAAATGCAGATGAAATTATAGTATTACAAAAAGGCGAAATAGCTGAAAGAGGTACGCATAGTCAACTTTTATCTCAAGAAGGAATTTATAAAAGGCTATCTGATTTACAAACTTTCTCAAACTAAAATATTTTTCTATCTTTAAACAAAACAAATAAAACAGGCTACTCAATGAAACACTTAACTTTTTTACTTTCAATTACTTTACTGTTATTTTCTTGCAATTCAACTGAAAATAATCAAGAAGAAATCAATCAAGATTCAACCGTAGTTGAAGAAGTTTTTATAGATAATGCTAATGCTGAAGTTACAGCTGCCGATACAAGTTCAACAGGTGTTTATCAAGAGGAAGTTAATGAAGACGAGAATTTAACATTACAAGAATCTTTAAAAGCTAATTCAGAAACTAACATTGAAGAAACAGGCGGAATGTCTTTTTGTGATTGCGTAAAAAAACAAAAGCAATTAGAAAAAACAATGCTTGAAACAGAAGATGATGCTGAATTTGATAATGCAATGGAAGAGTTAAATAACATGAAAACTGGTGATTGTAAAATTCTATTTGAAGGTGATCAATCTAATATGGAAGCAAAACAAGCTCACGAAAGAAAAGTGAAAAAATGTTTATAAAATTCTTGCCATCATTTTATTGATAAAATCCATTTTTTTATGATGCTTAAAAAAATGTATCTTTGATTTAATTAATTTGAAGGATTATTTAATACCTATACTATGAAAACTTTACTAAGCATTGTTACTCTTTCAGTTATTACTTTTTTTGCTGTTTCTTGTGGTAAAGATGAGGTTAAGAAAGGTTGTACAGATCCTAAATCAATTAATTACAACAACTTGGCAGTTGAAGATGATGGCTCTTGTCAATATTTAGACTCTACCTTTACAATATGGGAAAACGGTAAGATTGGTTATTGGGGAGATGCAGTTACAGGATCATTTATTGTTAAAAGTTGTCATACAGATATCACTACAATTTTTTTAAATCCAGACTCTACTTTTATTCCTGCTGATACAACTATTACTCCTGGCGACAGCACATTAACACCTATACTTTTACCAGATACTACTATAACCCCTGGAGATACTATTGTAAAAGGTGATACTTATTTGTTATTAAGTAGTGATGCTGAAGGTAAATATCAATTAATTGTTCAACTTTTGAACAAGAAAAATGCTGCCGAATTTAAAAATGGGTATCTAATTTTTAATGCTAAACTTCATCCAGATGCATTAATTTCAACTTTTGAAGTTATGATTCACGGTAATCAACTTAATGCCGGAGGAAGTAATTGTGGTGTATTCCTTCAGAGTGATCCACTAACAGTTTCTACCAATATATTAGACACTAACTCATTTAAAGAAATTAAAATTCCCCTTACTGATTTCACAAACAGATATATGCAAGATATTAATTTAGTTTTCGGTTTAAAAGGTATAAATGCAACTCCTAATACTAACTTAATGATGATTAATAGTATTAAATGGGTTTCTAGATTAGAAGATTAATTAGATTGTTGTTGTTTCTGTAATGCTTCGCTAATTGATATTTTTTTTCGATTATAATAAGCTATCAAAAAAGAATCTGAGTATCCTTTATTAATAATAATCTTTTTTGACTGTTGAGCTTCTTCATATGTAGGGAAATTTCCAGCTTCATATCGGTAATAAACATTATCTATTTTTTGAGAAGAAATTGGAAAAATACCATCAAAATGTTCAGGAGTAAGCTGGTTAGCAAAAAAGCCTATTTGAATTCGATAAACTAGTCCCATTGGTATTTCAACATTAGTTGGTATTGGAACATTTTCATTATAAAATCCTTTTTTATCTGTAACAAAGACATCTCCATTAACTATTTGCATCATTTCAGCACTCAATTCATTCTTCACATTAATTAATTTGTATTCAGAATTATTAACCTTATTTACATATTGTTTTTCTTCTTCATTTAAAAGGTTAATTGCATTATTAATCTCAAGTAAATCTTTTCCGCTACTATTTTTACTTTCAACTTCAAGTAATTTAATTTCATCTCTTATTTCAATCAATCTATTTGTATAAAGTTGTTTAATTGTAACATAAGAATTCTCATCCGATTCTAAACGGGTGAAACTCCTTTTATCATCTTTTAATTGTGAAGTAATCGTCTTCGTTTTAATAAGTAAAGAGGCCATATAAGCATCAGAAATAGCGTTCCCCATATTGTACATAGCAATTTCAGAAAAGCGATTAAAAGATTGGAAATTAGAGCCATTAGCAACATTTAAAAAAGCATTTTTAGATTCTGTTTGATATGCTCTTACTATCTGCAATAATTTCTTAGCATGATAACAAGTATCTCCTGCGTAAAACAAAGAACTATCTGTAAATTTTTGAGCTATTTCTATAGAAACTAATCCACTATCGCAATTACTTAATATTTCTTTTTTAGAACTTAAAAAATAGTTCTTTCTAGAATAGTTATAAGCATCAGTATTGTATTGTGCAGCTAATATGGCAAAAGCTTTAGCTTTATTTTCATAAGCGTTTAATTCAATTTTTTGAGCATTTAATGACTGAAAAAATGTAGAAAAGATGCAAAAAAGAATATAAATTAACTGATGTTTAATCATATATCAAAAATACAAACAATGTTGATATTTGTAAGTAAACATAAACAAATTACAAGCAAAATTTGGATAAACTATAATATTACTCGATATTTGTTAGTTGTTTTTAGTATACTAAACCTATGAGATACCTTTTATCAATATTTATTTTCTTAAGCATAAATTCTTATGCCCAAGAATCTACAGATAGCGCAAGTGTATCTTCTCCTGTATTGAACGAGGAAGAAATAATTAACACTACTCCCGAAGATAATACAACTTCTTCATTCCCTATAGTTAAAGAAGAAAATATTATTTCTTCTTCCGAAGATGATAATTCATCTGAAATTATACCAGATAAAAATTTAGGAAAAGTCTTTGACGGAGCTTCAGTAAGCTTCTCTTTAGGAACAAATAATTATTTTGGAGATTTAGCCGCTTATAGCTTTTTACCTCGTACAGACCAATTGAAACAATATCTTACTCCTGGATTTAAGCTTTCTATTGCTAGAGATATAAAATGGGGCTTAGGAGCTGAATTAAGCTACCAAAGAGGACGTTTAATTGGAACACGAAAAACCGGTAAAAATTCATCACAAATATCTTTCAGAAATCAATTTTTTAATTTGGCTCTACAAGTAAAATATGATTTAGGTGCTGTTTTATTCAAAAAGAAAACTGAGACTAGATTAAAGCTATACTCTAACTTTGGGCTTGGATACATGTGGTATAGGACACAATTATTTGATTCTGAAACATTAAACACTAAAGATTTTGAAGGTTACATAGAGTCTGATAACACTATTAGTACTGCTCAAAAAGTTCTAAGCGATAAAACTCCAAAGGCTAAAGCCTTTACTATACCTTATGGAATAATTTTAACTTACAAAATCAGTCATAAAGTAGATGTTCATTTTGATCTTACACAAACTTCAACTTTTACAGATCGACTTGATGCTTTTAACAGAAGCTGGACAGCAAAAGACAAATATAATTACACAGGTATTGGGTTAACCTATAACTTTAATAGAACCCTTGATGATGCACCTAAAAAACGTCAAAAAAAAAATAAACCTACCAAAGAAAAGGTTGAAAACGTTAGTGAAGCACCTGTAAATAAAATAGGACTATTCGGAAGTAATAAAAAGAAAGTTAAAGAAGATGATGAGTTACTTAACATAAGGCTCAAATTATTTGAAACTCAGCTTAAGCTTTTTGAAATGCAATACCTTATTGGAAAATAGAATTTAATTCTCTCCTAGAATCCAAAGTTTATTCCTCCTACTATTGTTGTTTTATCACCTCTATAAATTTTAGGTGTATAATTTTCATCACCAGTAATATCACTTAATCTTACTTTTGCATAAACAAAACCATCATTAATTATTTCGTAACTAAGTGATGCTTCAACAGTTTGGTTTTGCCATACAACAGTTTCTAGAAATGGTAAACCCTTAACATTAGCATTACCTGCAACAAGTTCATATACATGTTCTGCTCCTTTTTTAGCAAACAAGTAAGACAATGAAGCTTTAAGACCTCTAAACAACCTAAAACCACCCTCTAAATAAATCTCCTGTGCATTTTCACCTAAATAATGTCCAAGTGTATAATCATTAGAAGCATATGTTGTTGTTTCAATTTGATGACGGTATGTCCATGGATTTGTTCTTGTATACTCTGCAATTATGTATGTATTTTTTATAGGAAAGTTATTTATCTTGAAACCTAATTTAGCACTCAATATATTAGAACTTTTTTCTGAATCAAATATTTTTCCAATACTAATCTCATCGATAAAAACTGAGGTATATAAGTGTAGGTGTTTAATTTGTCTAGAGCTAATATTTATAAACATCTGCGAATTTTGACCTAACGCATTACTTCCTGCACTATTATAGGTATGATCTACAGATTTGTAAAACATAAAAGGGATTAAATAAAATGGTTTTATTGCATCATCTGAATAAATGATAGAATTACCAACAGAAAAATGTAATCTTTTAAAAGGTTTAAATGTAAAAAGATTAGCTGCTCTATTTTTATTAATAAATATATCGCGAGCTACATTATTATAAGTAAAACTTCTGTTACTATCTATAAGCTCCGAAACCAACCAAGAATGCGTATAGTTTAATTCAAACCATTTAACTGGTGATAAGTTAAAATCTATGTAGCCTACAGAAGGAGCTTTATCAGAACGGATGTTAGCTCCGTGATAATTATCTCCCCAAGTAAAATTATTTTTAGAAAAACCTAACCTCATCCATTCAGTTGAATAATAAATCGAACCCAAGGCTTCACTATAATCACTTCTTGCTCCTTCTTGACCTTGATTAATCTTAAAATTACCTCCTTGGCTATAAGTTAAAAATTGTGGTGAAGTTAAAATATCCGAAATACCATTATCTCTTAAACTTGCAGAAAAACCTAAATGCTTTCCTACATATCCATATAATTCTCCTCCGTTACGCCGATGAATATAATTTCCAGAACTATTTGTTCCATATTCCATTCCTAGTATTGGATTTACACTTAAAGTGAATAGACTATCTTTATAAAAAAACAAATCTTTCCTTTTTTCAAAATCACCTTTCGCCTTTAATTCTTTATTAAAATCTCTAAAGTAAAAAGCTAGTTCTTTTGTTTGCCTTTTGTTTAATTCATCTTTATGAGTTTCTATTTCAACTAACTTTTTTGCTATAAAATTTCTAGAATATGGCTTTACCGAAGAGTTCAACTCAATGTATTTCATTTGTGCCATTTCATCTAAAAATTCATATACACTTGACGAAATTGGCTGCATAACAACCTGTGCTTTAATTGTATTAAAACCTACAAACACAAAAAGTAAAAGAGTGATTCTTTTTAACATATTTATTGATTAATTACTTCTAACTTTTTTAATAATAATATTTGAAAACGCCTTAAAAAAATACTTTAAATCAGTAGAAAAAGGATTCTTTAAATAGGCATCTATATATTTTAATTCTGAATCCATTATTTCATCCAAGGTTTCAGGCATATCAGCATAAAATGGTGGAATCAATCCAGGTTTAATTGTTTTTCTCTTTTCGATTAGTTCTGAACTATATAAACTTAAATAATGTTTGCTTAAAGGTCGAACACCCACAATTTTAAGCTGTCCTTTAATTAAATTAACTAACATTGGTAACTCATCTATCCATAACTTTCTTAAAACTTTCCCCCAAGTAGTTACCCTAAAATCATTTTTAAATTTACCTCCTTTCTGTAAATCATTAATTTTATAAATATAGTCTTGCAAATACTCTGCATAAGGATGCATTGTCCTTATTTTATAAACATTAATTAGCTCTCCATTTTCTCCTACTCTATTCATTCTAAATAAAATACTAAAACGAGGTTCTTTTACATTTTCAATAGTCTTTATTTTTTTAGCTACAAAATAGTTAATGTTATCAATTTCATGTTCATTAACTATTTCAAAGCCACAATAAGCCAATCTTCCTAATGCTTCAGCCCTAGATAGAACCTGATTTCTTCCTGCAGTAACAAAAAAATAAAGCCATCTAGTAATCCAAAGCTTTGAAAAAACACGTTTAAAAATAAAATCAAATAGATAGTATATTTGAGCAATTCCAATCGGATACTTCTTATAAATTCTCTTTCTTCGTTCCTTCTTGGTTTCTACACAACCAATAAAAACTCCACCATTCTCTAATTTATCATTAATTAACTTAAAAAAATCATTGATTTTTTTAATATCGTTAATCTTATTTAAGTTGATAATTCCCTTTTTTGATGAAGGTATTTTTAACACATTAAAAGCAGTAGTAGTTTTAACAACTTCAACATCTTCACTTTCTATATCAAGAAATTTAGATAAATACGCATAAGTTTTCTCTCCTTGCTCCGCTATAATTATCCCTTTATTCATTCTCTCTTAAAAGTAGTTATTTTTTCCTGTTTTCAATAAAATACTTAGTCCATAACTCAGCTACATCAATAGTATCTCTCAGCATTAACTCTTTTCTTTGTTTAAAATCTCCTTCAAGATTTTTGTTATTCAACAACGTTTCTATTCTAGAAAAAAGCAAATCAGGATTATTAGTTGGCACACCAACCGTTAACCTATACTTATGTTCCAACTCTTCTAAATACCCTAATCTACCAACAAAATCATTAAAACGAACCGAAGGAGTTCCTAAAACTGCCGCTTCAGCTGCCATAGTTTGGCTATCCCCAATATACATCTTAGCATAAAATAATGCATGATGTATATTTTTAGGTTGTATATGAATACGGTAAGATTCAAGTTCCGTTTCTAATTTTCGCTCTGAGGTAATATAAACTCGACCAAAAGGAGATAATAGCTTGATTAGCTTTTTTGCTATAACCAAATCAATACCATTTTTACCTTCATCATGATGCGCTGTAAGTTCGGCAAACCTTAAAATAAAGTAATCTTCATCATCTTTAACCAACTCTGAAACTTTAGATTTATCTGGGGTAAAATAATTAGGATGCAAATAAGCTAACTCGTGGTAGCCTTGATAAGCAACTTTATTATTATAGGGAGTTATATCACAGCTATTAGGTGAAAATACTGCTGTTGCATATTTAAAGCCGTATTTAGCTAAAAAAGGAACCTCTTTAGCGTCATCTTCATTTAATATTACAGAAGGAATATTTATGATTTTACCTATATGAGCAATAACAATATCTGTTCCTATAAGCATTTTAGGGCGATACTTTAAAGCTAAACGAAATAAAACGAACTCTCTAAAAAGAATTGTTTTAACCAATGCTAATTTACTTTTACCTTTTCTCGGTTTAAGGTAAATAATTTCATAAGGTAATCCCTCCAATAAATCAAAAAGCACATCTTTACCTCTAGCAACAATAACTACTCTAAAACCTTTTGCAGATAATTGCTTAATAACCACAGAAACATTATGATAATGAGCAGGGTGACCCAAATAAAATAAAAATGTTTCCGCTTTGTTTGCCATATTCAGCAATAATAATAAAAATGAGAGTAAATCCTTATAAAGGAACGATAAAGAAATACAGCATTTTGTTTAAAAACTTTTTGAAAGCGTGAGCTTAGCATTTTTGAATGTCACTACTCTCAATCCTTTTTTGTGAAAACTTCGTCCTTGTTCTTTTGTTGGTGCTCTATGATAACTCTCTTGATAAGGAGATTTAATTACATCTAAACTCTTAACATTCAATTTATTTAAGGTTTCTACTAAACCTACTGCCATAATTTTTTTTGTATGGTAAGCAATTGCATATTGGGTTGGTTGAGCTGGCATTGGAATTTCTTTTTGCCATACAATTTCTCCAGCATCTAGTTTCTCTACCATTGTATGAATAGTTGTTCCTATTTCTTTGTCCCCATTAAACAACATCCACCAACTTCCAAAAACACCTCTATGCCTTGGCAACAAGGTGCCATGTGCATTTAAACAAACCTTGTTTGGAAGATTTAATAAATCTTTACCAAATAATTGAGGGGGTGAAATAGACAATACAACATCTATTTTTAACTCTCTGAGTTTAGTTAAATAGAATGGGGAATTGATATCGTTTGTTTCAATTTCATTAATTGCATTTTTAGCATAAACATGTTTTACAGAAAATGGATTATCAACACCCATTTTTGCTAAAATTTTAAATCCAATTTTACAATAAATAAAAAAACAAGTTGTTATAAAAAGCTCCCAATAAGTATAAATTTGAGTACGCTCCAGCAACCAATCTTTCATTGTTTTATTTTTACGATGAGGCTGTAAGCGTGATGCTCCAACTATTTCAAAATTTTCATTTTGATGCTCAACTAAATAACGAATTACTTTAGGAATGTAAAAAGGTTCTTCTTGAGATACTATAAATACTCTTAATTTACTCACTTAACAAATAATGCTTTTTTTATGCTGTTTTTAATGTTTTGCAAAAATAACTCTTGTATCCATTCTAACCTATTATTTGACCAACGTTGTGGATGAATATTCTGCATTATTTTATTAGGCAATTTTCCTTCTTTGAAAGCTATTATCAAATCATCTGTAGAATGAAATGTGAGCTCAAATTTTGAGGCTACTTTATCTCTAACACTCACTTTATTTCCATCCCATTTTCTTCCTGTATCGGTAATGTAAAAAACTTCATTAAAATCAATATCAAAATAAGGTTCAGCTACTGAACCAAAATCTTTATAGTTGTATTTATCCCAAAGCTTTCGGTTATCATGTCTTGAAAGCGGACTCCCATGCATACAAACTGTTTTAACAGGATAGAATTCTCTTAGCTTAGTTAACCATTTCTCAAAATGAACAATTGCATTTTCATAATCACCTTTACAAATTGTAAGGTCTTCATAATGGTAACCAATTTCATGACCCAAATTTGCTATTTGTTTAATTACGCTAACATCAAAACTTTCAGGAACAGCTCTAAAATAATAGGTTCCTGTTACACCTAATTGATGTTGTAATTGAGCTGTTCTTAATGAATTTTGTGGTTTTTTATCCACATCATGCCTTAAAATCAAAACCTTTTCAAAATCATTATTTAAATAGTTTTGATAAGAAACTAATTGATATCCATTATCAATTGCAGCTTTTAAAAATGCTTCATATTTCTCTAACGTAAAATCTTTAGCCATTTTGAGCATTTTTTAACTCTGTTAACGCTAAGAACATCCATGCTTGGCTCCAACGCATAAAAGGAGTTTTTATCGTATACAAAGGATACTTTTTATAATAGAAGAACCCTTTTTTACTCTGCATATTTTTTATAGTCCAATTAGCAATAGTAGCAGAAAAAACTGAATAGTCTGCCGACAAATAAGACAACCTTGTGAAGGTAATTATTCCTTGTGATTGGTTATGAATTTCTACTGGATATTCATTGGGAACTCTAAAAATAGATTGACCTGTTTCTTTAAACTGATTTTTGAAATAATAAGCTGCACCAAGTTTAAGTGCATTTAAATAACTAGCGTTTTCTCCACAATATTTTAAAACATAATGAATCGAATCCAACACATATCCTTGATGAAAATCAATTTGGGTTCGCTCTTTTCCTGTTTTTAAATCAATACTATAATTCCATAAACCAGAGTCTTTTTGATAAGCAATTGTAAAATCTGTCATTTTACATGCTAAATCTTTATACTTTTCTTCTTTAGTTAAAAAATATAATCTTGCATACAACTCTGCTCCTAACATATTAGCATTGTAACAACAATCTACAGCTTTTGTGCTGTAACTTACACAACACCCTTTTTCTGTCTTACTCCAAGTCAACTTATGTTCAGTAAAATCACCTATGCTTTTTAAAACCTCTAAAGCTTTAGGATTTTTAGTAGCTTGGTAATATTCAAAAACTCCTTTAGATACAAATCCACTAACCACTATTGTTGGAGAAAATTTTTCTAAAAACTTAACTGGACTTGCCCAATCAAAATTATACCCCCAACAATATTCATCAAACCCTTTGGTTTTGTTATCGATTAACCAAGTAAAAAGAAACTCCATTTTGGTTAATGTTGTTTCGCTTTTATTTTTCTGATAATCTAAAGAATAAGTATGCAAGAGCAACCCAATTGCTTTCGGATTATAATCTTTATTTATACCTAAAAGATTTCTAATGTTAAATGGATTTCTTTTCTGAAATTGAATAGCCAAAATTGGCCCCCACTTCCCTAACCAATGAAAAGGTATAGGAGAATTCAAGGTGTCATAAGGGTCATACCCCTTAAAATTTTCAGATTCTATATAAGCCTGAAGATTATTTCGTGATTGAAAAATATCCACTAGGCTCCTTTAATTTTATCTAAAACTGTAAAAGTAGCTTTGCTTGAATTGTAACAGTCAGTAAAAGAAATTGGAAGTTCCTTCCCTTCTTTTATTGCCAATAAAAATTCTTCTATTTCTGTAGCATGTCCTTTATCTTGAGATCCATTTTTTATGGTTTTCTTTCCTTTTCCTAAAATATCCATTGTTTTATAATCATCTAAAACAATGGCTTTTTCACCACAAAAAACCTCTAAATATTCTTTATTTAATGATTTACTACCATTAGAAAAATAAGAAATACTTGCAACACTTCCATTTTCAAAAGCTAGACTTATGCTCACTGTATCTAACAAGTTATTGGCATCTTTTAATGCATTTGCATCTACTTTAGTTATTGCTGAACCAGCTATAAAAGCACATAAATCTATAAAATGGCAAGCTTCTCCAATAATTCTTCCTCCACCTACTTTTGGATCTTGAGTCCAATGATCAGCAGGAAGTTTACCTGCATTAATTCTATAATTAATGGCTTTTGGCAAACCCTCATTTAATTCCTTTTTTAAAGCTATAATTTGAGGAGCAAATCGTCTATTAAATCCAACCATTACTTGCCCCGAACTTTTACTTTCTGCTTCTTTAATCGCTTCTAATTCTTCTTTTGTTAAAGAAAGTGGCTTTTCTACAAAAACATTTTTGTTTGCATCTAAAGCTTGGATAACATAATTAGCATGTAAATTATGAGGCGTAGCAATAAAAACTGTATTTATATTTTTATCGTTAATTACCTCATTAGCATCTCCAGTACAGTTATCAAAACCATACTTATTGGCTACATTTCTTGCTGTTGTTGCTCTAGCAGTAGCAACATTAACTAACTTTTCGTTTCTTAAATTAGGAAGTAAAAAGTTTTGTGCAAAAGAACCTGCTCCAATAAAACCAATATTTACATCTTTAGAATTGTAACTTTTTTCGTTGATTTTTATGGTTCTTTTCAACTCTTTTGTGGTGTCATATTTTAAAACAATCCCACATATATGCTCTGATCTATCAACTATTAATTGATAAGCATCTTTAGCTTTTTCAAAATTAAACTGGTGAGAGATTAAACTCTCTAAATCTAACTTCCCATCTTCTACTAAGCTTACAAAAGCTTGCATATTTCTATTCTCTGTCCAACGAACATAACCTATTGGATAGTCATTGCCTTTTTGTTCATAATCGTTATCATAACGACCAGGGCCATAAGAAGATGACATTCTTAAATCTAATTCTTTTTTGAAGTAATGTTTTCTATCAAATCCTGTTGGAACTGCACCAACAATTACCACTTTCGCTTTTTTTCTTGCTATTTCACCAGCAAAATTAACAGGCCGTAAAGATGATGTACCTGCTGTAATGATTACTGCATCGGCACCATTACCATTGGTAATTTGTTCTATCACACTTCCTATACCCTCATCATTACTGTTAAAAGCATTTTTAAATCCAGTTTTCATGGCTAAATCTACCTGATTCTGGTCTATATCTAAAGCAATAACTTTAACTCCTGAAGCTCTTAACAGCTGAGCGGTTAACTGACCAACTATTCCTAAACCAATTACCACACAATTCTCTCCTAGGGTTAGTTCTGCTTGTCTAACTCCTTGTAAAGCAATAGCTCCAATGGTTGCAAAAGATGCACTTTTAACTACCTCTGGATTATCTATTTTAACACATAAATTTTTAGGTACAACTACAACTTCTGAATGATTGGCAGTTTGACCTCCACACGCTACAAAATCTCCCACTTTTAAATGTTTTATATCATCAGATATGGCAATGACTTCTCCAGCACAACTATACCCCATAGGATTTGGTGATTCTAGCTTATTCATCACCATTTTATAGGTTTTCATTACTCCATGCGTTTTCGCGGCAGCAATTACTTTCTTTACTTCTTCTTGTCTGGCTTTAGCTTTTCCAATATAACTTAATCGAGCATCTTTAACTGTTTTCCCTTCTGTACCTGCACTAATTACCGAATAATGATTTCTTACCATTACTTGTCCTTCACCTAAAGCTGGAAATGGCACTTCAAGTAACTGCATATGTCCATCTTTTAAATTCTGTGTTAATTGATCCATAAGTAGAATTCAGTAAATCGTTTAGTTAAAAATTGATAGAATGTAAAGATAACATTCATAAAGGAAAAACTCCTAATCTAAAATGTACATTTTGTACCACTCCTGAAAAGAAATTAAAGCATAAATTAATGCTGAATTATCTTCTCTACCTGATAAATGAGACTGAATAGATTTCTCAATATCATCCATAGAAAAACCATCAATACTTACTAATAACTCTCTATCTAATAAATCGTTAATCTTTTTTTCTGAACTAAATATACTTCTTAAAGGCATCCCAAAACCAGCTTTTCTTCTATTGGTAACATAATTGGGTAAGTCGTTTTTAAATGCTTCTTTTAAAACAGTTTTTGTTGTGCCCGAATTACTTAATTTATATTTTCTTGGGATAGAATGAGCAAATTCTATAACTCTATGATCTAAAAAAGGAACTCTTCCTTCTACTCCATTTGCCATGGTCATTCTGTCTAAATAAGCAACATTTTTTTGTAAAAAATTCTCAAACTCAAAAGTTTTAAAGCATTCATAAGGGTCTTTTCCTTCAGGAAAATAATTACTTAACATTTGTTTTGTTGCTTCAGTATCTCCTTTAAAAATTGATAGCGAATTTTCAAAATCTCCTACAATTGTATATAAACCATATTTATAATTTGGATAATTATAATATTTACCCAGTTTATGTAAGTACCTTCTAAAGGCTTTTAACCTTCCATTTCCTTGATCAATGCTGTATAATTTTTTAGCGATAAATTTATCTAACGGAAGTTTGCCAAGCCAACCATCCAACAAAGTCATTTGATGACCTGCATAACCTAAAAATATTTCATCGGCACCCATTCCACTCAAAATAACTTTAGATTGTTCTGCAGCTTTTTGGGTAATCAAAAACGAAGGAATCTGTGAGCCATCAGCAATTAAATCATCACTATATTTAATGGTATTTCTAATTTGCTCTATGTTAGTATTATCGCTTCCTATTGGAATTTCTGTCATATTTAAATGCCACTCATTAGCCAGTTGTTGAGCGTATTTAAAATCGGAAGTTGTCCCTTCTTTAATAAGGTCTTTTGTTTCCTTACTTGCACAATAATGCATAATATTTTCATTTCCTTTTAAAAAGGAAGCAATAATGGAAGAATCCAACCCACCAGATAAAAAAGTACCTACGGGAACATCTGCAATTAAACGTTTTTCGGTAGCATCTTGCAATAAACTTTTTATTTCTATTTGTGCGTCTTGAAAGCTAATGCCCTTGTATTTATCTTTTTGGTGAGGCTCCCAATATTTTTTTATTTGAAAAGAAGAATCATTAATGTCATAAACTGCAAAATGTCCAGCTTTTAAGCGATTAATATTTTTAAACAAGGTTTCATTTGCCGGAGAATATTTAAACACAAAATACTTTTGTAAATTTTCTATTTCCAATTCAGCTTTTACACCTGCTTTTAAAATAGATTTAATTTCCGACCCAAAAATTAACTCCTCATTTTTAAATGAAAAATAAAGTGGTTTTACCCCTGCTCTATCTCTAATCAGGTAAAATTTATTCTCGTTCTCATCTAATATAGCGATAGCAAAATCACCATTTAAAAAGTCTAAAAAAGATATTCCTTTTTGCTGATACAACTTTAAAATAACCTCAGTATCGGTATTCGATTTATAGCTCTCGTTTTTTAAATATGTTGCTTTTAACTCTTTAAAATTGTAGATTTCTCCATTGAAAACCAATTGAACTTTTTTGTCATTAGATACAAAAGGTTGATTGCCATTTTCAGATAAATCTAAAATACTTAATCGAGTATGACCTAAACCAACAAACTTGTTATTAATGGTAGATTCATATAGACCAAAAGCATCTGGACCACGATGCTCTAATGCGCTTACCATAGTATTTAATGGTAATTTACGATTAGCTATATAACCTGTTATTCCGCACATAAAGACAAAGGTAAAAGAAATTGCTGGTTTTACTTTTTTATGTATTGACTTTCTCCTTAAAATACGCTAACTTCGTTTAACACAATGTAAGAAACATTAAAACGTTTCCAACAAAGACGTTATACGAAAGCTAGCTTTCAATTATCCATTTAAATACACTTTTTAAATTTTCCACCATTTTTTCTTCCGTAAAATTAGCCGTATAAATTGCTTTAGATTTTATCGAAAATTGAGCACGTAAATTACTGTCTGTAATTAATAGTTCTAATTTTTCAGCAATCATTTCTGGCTTTTCTGCAGGTATTATAAACCCGTTTTCTCCATCTATTACCGATTCTATTATTGCACCTTGGTCGGTAGCAATAATCGGCAAACTATTCGCCATGGCTTCAACAATTACCCATGGATGTCCTTCAGGCATTTTTGGGCAAAAAACAAAAATATCAGCGTTGGCGAACAACTGCATTTTATCTTCTCCTGCTTGTGGTTTAAACAATGTTACATTGTCCAATTTATTTTCTTCAATTATAGACAAGCAATTTTGCTTAAAGGTTTCGTTATCCCAAGCTCCGGCAGCATTTAGCTTAAAATTTGTAATCCCTTTTTGTTTTAACAACGCTACTGCTTTTAGCACGTCATCAAAGCTTTTTGAGGGTAAAAAATTAGCTAAATATAATAGATTTAACCCTTCTTCATTTTTTGTTTTCAACTCATAATCAGCCCCATTAGGAACCACAAAAATCTGTTCTTCGGTAAAAAAATCTTCAAATAAATGTTTTAAGTTTTTTCCTAAAACAATAACTCCCTCACATTTTTTTAGGGTTTTCCTTACAAAATTATTAGTCGAATTTCCTGCAGCCGAAAGCCAATTCTTAAAATTACTTCCTCTTAATTGAACAATAACTTTAGCATATTTTGCTCCTATGAAAATGAATGGCGCATCTTTTACAAACCCCATTGTAGTTTGGCTAATGGGTACCAATATTACATCTGGCTTTTGCTCTTTAACAATTGATTTATAACGTTTGTATAAGGTTATACTTTTAAAAAATTTAGAAAAACTCCATTTACCCATCGTGGCAACTTCTGCATTTATTCTTGTATCAAAATGGATGAGTTTAAACTGATTTTTTAATGATGAATTAAGAATAATTTGTGTAGCAATAGCTGGTCCCATTAAAGGTGGAGGCAATTTACCTAAAATCAATATGGTTGGTTTATGTTCCATTATGTTTGCATTTGTTTAGGTAAAGCCACATAGGCAAACACACACATTACCACATACATAAATGGAGGGTAATAAGTAGGCACAATACTAATTGAAAACAGAACTAAAATTCCGAGTGTTCCAAAGGCTAAATACTTGGTAGCATTCTTTAATTTCTTTGCACGATTATAAAATATTACTAATAAAGTGATGTAATAAAACAACCCAAAATAACCTGACAAGAACAACATTCTTACATAATCGTTGTGCGACCCTACTCCTACATAATGAAATGAATATTTTAAAGTTGTTGGGTATCCAAAAAATTGTGCAAATACATTTTCGTTAGTAAAGGTTTCAAACATTGCAGTCCAACGCCCTACTCTACCATGCATTAATCGTCCAGACTCTTGTTCTCCTTCATAAACCTCAATATCAGTTTCTAGTAAGGGTGCTATTTTTTCTTCGATAATGGGTTGACCAAAAAGGTAAAAAATTAAAAACACCAAAACAGATAAACTTATTGCTGCACCTTTATTGGCTTTAAAATTAAACACCATAAACAATAACAAGATTCCGAAAAAGATAGTATAAGATGCAATGTGATGAATATTAACCAAAGTTAACACACACAAAACTCCAACGATAATAACTGTTCTAGTTCGCTTTATTTTAGGAATTTCACCCTTGCGTGAAAAGTAAAAGTAGGTAGCAATTAAAAAACAAAAAGCTAAGTAAATACCATAACTAACTACATCACCAAAACTCCCTTGTATTCTTTCCATACCTCTACTTTCAACTACTCTTATGGCTCCGAAAACTAACTCATAAATAAGAATAGCTGCTACAAATGCTCCAGAGTATAAAAATGTAGTTAAAATTCCATCTAAATCCTTTTTAGATTGGATAAACCTTCGAGCAAAATAATAGAGGTAAATTGGGATGGTTAATTTCAATAAAAATTCAAATGAAATAGCTGAAAGTGGATCGAAAAGAATAACAAAAAAAGTACCCAACAATATAAAAACCGACCAAATATTAAAATATTTATCCAACTTGGTTCTTTTGGGTTTTGGAAGTTTAGCTATAACTATAAGAACCAAAACAGGAGTTAAGACTCCCACAATATAAAGTGGCGATAAAAATGGAGAAATGTTTTTTAGAAAATAAAGGTTATCAATAATTGGTCGTAAAAGTACCACAATGATAAACCATTTTAAAATCCACGGTTTGGATTTCAGCCATATTTTCCAATCTTTAAATTTCACTTAAGGCTATAATTTGAGTTGCTAAATTACCATAAGAAAATTTCTTTGCTTCACTTATGCGTTCTTGCCTTTTTTCTTTCTGATGATTAATACTTTCAATCATCACTTCTTCGTTCAAATCTGTAAAATAAAAGCCATTTTTATTGGTTAAGATATGACTGATGTTTTTTTGTTTTGGTAACAACAAAAACAACCCAGTTGCCAGTGCTTCAAAAATAGAAATGGCAGCACGAGTAAAAATTGCTGAATCGGCTGCATTGTAATATTTTCTAGTTTCAGAAGCGTGAGTAAACGACTTACAAATAATTCTGTTTTTAAATTCCTTTTGAGAAATGTATTGCTGCAATTGTATACCATATTCATCTTCCAAAAAACCAACAATGAGGTAATTAATATGAAATCCTTTTTGATTTACTGACTCTACTAAATCAATTACTTTCTCCAATCCTTTTTCTGGAACTACACGAGTTGTTGTAATGAGAAGTGTATCATTCTCTCCAATTCCCAACTGTTTTCGTTCTTCTCTTCGTTCCAAGTCATTATAAAAAAAATGCGCTTCATCAAATCCTAGGGAAATTTGCTGGCTTTTTTCTTTTAACAAATTAGCATATTTTTCACTCACAAATTGAGTGATTACATCAATAGTTGATGGTGTATAAGGTAAAAGAACATCCGATTTTTTGATGGCTTTTAAGTAAACTTTTTTCTTAAACACCTGTTGAAGAATGGTATTCTTCAGCTTTTTAATAGCACTTTTCGTAGTGTAAGTTTCTTCATTATCACCTAATAAGGTAATGAGCTTAAATTTTCTGTCTTTAATTTCATAAATCGGATTAGGAAATAATTTTCCCACACCAATACAGATGACTAATTGAGGTTCAAAAAGTTGAACTTCTTTAGCCAATCCTTTCGATTTAACCATTTGCCCCATAGAAAAACTGGCAGGCAATCTCAAAATTTTATAAGGTGTATTATCTGTTAGCTTAGCTACCGATTGAACATAAGAAGGAATAATTCTTGAAGTAAAGACTTTTACTTCATGTCCTAATTGATGAAAAGCATTTGCTAAATGGACTTCAATGTAACCCATTGAAGGAATAAAGTGTCCACATACAATTGCAATTTTCATTATCCTTTTAAATTATAAATATTATACCATTTAATAACTGAATAAGCTCTCCAAAACTCACTTAAATGCGATGCATTAGAGAAGTCTTTATCACACAACTGCAACACATAACTTCTATCCATTATTGATGGGATTTCACTATCTTTTAACTCCTCGGTCAGTTTCTTCATCAATTCATTTTTCCAATCTTGCTGAGGCGTTACAAAACCTTTTTTATCTTTTCGCCAAACTACTTTATCGTCCAGTTTATCATTTAACATTTTTCGAAGCACATACTTCGTCCATCCTTTGTGTATCTTTTGTTCGTTGGGTAAAGCTCTGATAAATTCTACCAATCTATGGTCTAAAAATGGAACTCGTGATTCAATAGAAAAAGCCATTGAATTTCTATCCTCATACCTCAATAATTCATACATACCAAATTTAACACTTAAATCAACGTGTTCATAATAGGTTTTTCCTCCTCTTTTAGGAATAACTAATTGTAGTTCGTTTACCTTATTTGGATTGATAAAATTATAACTCAAACGTTCTTTTGCTCTAAGTTGCTTTTGTAAGCTGCTTGGTAAATAATAATATGCAGCTCTTAATACTGCATTTTTTATTTGGGGGGTAAAGTTATTTTTGAGTTGCTGGTATTCCTTAAAAAATCGATTAAACTGAAATTTTTTCAATAATTCAATTAAATGAATTCCAGCAAAATTGTAGTAGCCACCCAAAACTTCATCAGCTCCTTGCCCGTCCAATAAAACTTTTATATTGTTCTGCCCAGCACATTTCATCACTTCCCATTGTGCAAAAATAGAAGTTGAACCAATAGGCAAATCCTGAGCATAAATCATTTTATCCATATCCGCTACTAAAGTTTTAGCATCAGGATAAGTATAAATATCTTTTACATTTTTTAAATCGTTAGCCACCATTTTGGCATATTCCGATTCATCAATAATTTTGTTTTGATATGCTGCTGTTATCGTTTTTAACGGAACATCTTTTAATTGCTTACTAGCTGAGTAAACTATTGCACTTGAGTCTAATCCACCACTTAAACAGGATCCAATTTCCACATCTGATCTTAAATGCAAAGCAATAGAATCATTAAACAGTTCCTCAAAATTTTGAATGTTGGTTTCAATGTCTGCTTTATTATTAGCAACCTTTTCATCAATTGAAAAATAGGATTCTTTAGTCAATGAAAAGTCTTCTAAGTAGAACTGATAATTACAGCCTGGTTCAACATCTACAATGTTTTCAAATAAGTTTTGATAGGGTTTTGCAGTTGTTCCAAATGCTAAATAACTTCCTAAATTTTCATTCGAAATACTTTTGTCAACTGCTTTTAATTTTAGTAAAGCTTTAATTTCAGAAGCAAAAGCAAAACAATTTTCGTTCTTAAAAAGATAAAGCGGTTTTATTCCAAATCTATCTCTAGAAAGTGTTAAAGTATTTTCTTGATTATCGTAAATAACAAATGCCCACATCCCTACAAACTGAGAAACACAATTTTTTCCCCATTCAGCAAAAGCATTGATAATTACTTCGGTATCTGAATGTGATTTAAATCCATACCCTTTTTGTTCTAATTCTTGCCGAATTTCCTTAAAATTATATACCTCCCCATTAAAAACAATCGTATATCTTTCGTCTGCTGTTGTTAAGGGCTGGTGTCCTAAAGCCGAAATATCTAAAATGGATAATCGCCTGTGGACTAAAGCTAAGTTGGGTGAATAATTAATTTCAGAAAGGTGCTTTAACGATTGTAATTCAGAAATGGTATCGTTTCCTCTGCAATGTTGCACTTGTTCAGGGCTAGCTAGAAAAAACCCTTCATCGTCGGGTCCGCGATGTTTTATGGTTTGAGACAAAGTGATAACTTCTTCAATCTCAATTCCTTTGGGCTGATATATTCCTGCTATTCCGCACATTAAATTATTGCTTTATAAACGTCTATCAAATACTTTCCAAAACTTTCCAATCCAAATCGATCTATCACTTGTTGGCGAATTTCTTGAGCATTGTAATCGCTTCTATGCTTTATTATTTGCTCCATAGCCGCAGCTATTTCATTTACATTATTGGGCTGAACTAATATACCATTTTTATCGTTGATAAATTCTTTCGGTGCTGTTTGGTTAGTACAAACAACAGGCAAACCAGAACTTAATGCTTCTGCTACCACTAAACCAAAAGTTTCGTGCCGGCTAGGAAAAACCATAAAACTACTATTGCTAAACACTTCAGCAATTTCAGCTTTAGTTAATGTTCCTTTTAAAATTACATTCTTTGATAAATTATTTTTGGAAATGTATCGTTCAATCGCCTCCAAATCTTCTCCTTCTCCAATAATCGTTAAGGTATAATCTGGATGTTTATCTAAAAGTTGATGAAACGCTTTAAGCGTTCTTAACCCTCCCTTAAATTTATCTAGCCGACTTACAAAGACTATATTTTTAGCAGTTGAAGTGCTTAATTGATAAATGTCGGTATTAACAGGATTGTAAGATACTTCAACTTTATCGGCAGCGATTCCCAACTTTAACACCTGCTGTTTTTGATGTTTACTCACCACCAATACTTTGGCTGCTTTATTGAATACAAATTTGGAAATTTTGCTTTTTAGCCAACTATCTAAAATTCTGGAATAAGGACCAGTATGTTCAGTAACTACAAAAGGAACCTTTAATTTTTTGCTAATTAAATAAGCCAGTGTTCCGTTTAAAATAGCTCCATGTGCATGAATTATTGTTGTATCGCTATACGATGAGCCTAATTGAGTTCCTTTTAAAAACCATTGAACATATTTGAAAGGCTTTAAAAATGCACTTACTTTTTTATTGGCAAGGTTGTATCGTCTTACTTTAAATTGACCTCGAAAAAGTTCATCACTAATTCCTTTTTCTTTTCCTCTTAACCGAATATAAAGAGTTTGAGTATCAATATTTTCGACACTTTTTAAATAATCTTCTACAAAAACACCTTTCCAGTCGCCTTCAAAATCGGGGAAAAGTTCGGGCAGTACCAAAAGTTTGATATGTTTTTGTTCGGTCAATCTTTTTTAAAGAGATAAATGTAATCACTTCCTAAAGAAGCATTTTTGTTGTTCCCTACTTTTCCAAACCACTTTCTGGTTAGTTTGTATTTTTTAGTATTAGAAAATAATTTAGAAAAACCAATAAATGATTGATTGTAACGAAATACTTTCTGGCAAGTAAATCCTGCTTTTTTAAAACTGTTTTCTACCAGACTGGTTGGCACTTTGTTTAAAGAGTATTTATCTTTTCCTAACAACTTACGAACTCCCAAATACAAACGAATAAGTTTACTGTAAAAATGGTCGCTATTGGTGTTTTGTATAATAATGCTTCCGCCCTTTTTCACTTTGCTTTGAATGTAATTCAGAAATTTATCAATATCATCAATGTGTGCTAAAATGCCTAAAGAAATAATTAAATCAAATTCTTCATCCTGAAAATTGGTATCGAAAATATCTCCACAGGTAAAGGAAATATTGTTTGCATTTTCTTGTTCGGCATATTTTTTTGCCAGTGCAATCATGCTTTCAGAAAAATCAACTAACGTTAATTTTTCAAATTGTTTTTTGTTTTTTAATGAAATAACTCCATTACCACAAGGCATATCCAACACATTATCAAACTGCTCATCCACTATCATCTCAGCCACCGTTTCAGTTCTTATTTTGATGTTATAATCAAAATTAAAATAGATATCGGTTTGTTCAAAAAAATGCTTTACTTCTTCCTTGCGCTTCATAGTTATTTTCTATCCCTCAAAGATAAAGTTCTTGTTGAATTTTGCAATGAGATGGAGAAGCAATTATTAATAACTTGGTTTTGTTATATTTGAATTACAAAGCCAATAAAATATATTCTCTATAATCTAAATCAATGAAACATAAAATATACCTATTCTTTATTAGTATATTACTTACTTCGGTTGTAAGTTGTCGCTTTTTTGAACCTAAATATGAAAATATTATTATAGGTTCTTATTGTGGTATGTGCTATAATCATTGTTCAATAATGATTATGGTGAAAAATAATTCTAACAAAATTGACACTTCTGATTTCTTTTTTCAAACAAAAAATTATAATTATTTTGAAAATAATGAAGGAGTAAATCAATCTATCATCCCTCAGAAAGAATTGATAGGATTAATAAACCTTCTTCCTGACAACCTTAATAAATATCCTGAAAAAATTGGATGTCCTGACTGTGTTGATCAATGTGGTATTTTAATTAAATTTAGTAATAAAATAATTTATCTTGATCCAGAAGATCATCCTAAAGAATTTGATCAATTCGAAGAAAAATTAAATAAAATTGTCAATCAACTTCGGTCTGATTTTTATTAAAAATTAATTAAAGTTATATTAATTCCACTTCCTCTCCAATCGTTTTTCATTCCATTTTTTTAGTCCAAAAATGGTAATGATAAAAGTAACAATAGAGCGCATTAAATTCTTGCGTTGGCATTTGCTAATGAGTGCTTTCATCTCAGCTGCATGAAGTGAATTTTGTGACAAGAGTATTTGATAGCCTTCTTTATATGAATTGCAATTCACATTACTGGCTCCGCCAATTCTAAATACTGTTAAAGCTTTGTTAATATATTTAAACTGCTTCCCTGCTTTGTAAATTCTGTATATCAAATCGTAATCAGCTGAAAGTTTATAGCTTTCATTAAAAAGTCCTACATCACCGTACACTTGTTTTTTAATAAAAGTAGCTGGATGAAAAATGGGCATAGTTTGCTCCATTAGCTCAATGTTCGGTTCTACTTCTTTTAAATATTCTTGTCCGCTAAAAGCTCGAAGTTTGGTCATGTTTCCATACACCACATCGGCTTTGGTATCTTCAAATTTATCGACTACTAGTTGTATCGTTTCGGGGTAGTAATAATCATCAGCATTTAAAATGGCTATGATATCTCCTTTTGCCAATTTTAACCCTTTATTCATCGCATTGTAAATGCCAGAATCTTTCTCTGAAATAAAAGTGTCAATTTTTGCCTCGTACTTTTTAATAATATCTATTGTTCCATCGTTGGAAGCTCCATCGATTATAATATATTCAATGTTGCCATAAGTTTGCGCTAATACACTTTGAATCGATTGCTCAATATGATTTTTTCCGTTGAAAACAACTGTAATGATTGAGACCAATGGATTCATTAATCTCTCATTTTTAAAAGCTTCAACGGAGTACCTCCATAAATTCCATAAGGAACTAGCTCGATATTTTTTACCACAGTTGAATTAGAGCCAATAAAAACTCCTTTAGGAACAGTTACTCCCATCAACACTACACAACCAGCACCAATTCCAGTATCTTCTCCTAAAACAATAGGTTCAGAAACATTACCTTGCAAACGATAAGGTTTATCTTTTTTCATTTCGTGAAAACTTCCTCGTACGCTCACATTCTCAGCAATAGCAGCCCAATCGTCTATTTTAATTTCAGAAATGGTACTCAATAAAATATTGTCGGCTAATAAAACATTATTTCCTAAAGTTAATTTTCCTTCGGAGCCAATTTCAAAAACCACATGTCTACCCAAGGTGACATTGTTACCAATTACAATATTCTTTTTAGGTACTGCTCTCATTTTAGGAAATCCCATACACTTTAAGCCTTTCCCAACTTTACAGCCATGAAGTTGTAAATACAATTTGAAAAACCTCCCTTTGCAACGATACCTAATATTTCGACATGCTTGTTCTATGTAAACAATTAATCCAACCATTATTTCAATTCAATTTCAGGGTAAAAATTAGGTGTTTTCATCTGCTCTTTCAACTTTGCATAACCTTGAATAATACGAACGTATTCGTAGCCTTTTTCTTCAGTATCCGAAAACTCCCATTTGCTAAAATAATGTTTTTCGTTTGGACCAGAATATTTTGTTAAAATAACCTCATGCTTTTTATCGTAAGACCAATCTTTAGGTACTACTCTTTCATTTTTAATTCCATTTACAGTAAAATGTTCTACTTTTTTCCCTAGTAATGTCATTCGTATTTCATAATCATGATCTTCATAACCTATTCCAGGAAAACGTTCATCAAACCAACCGACTGTTTTTACCAGTTTTTTACTGAGCATATAATGACTAAAACTACCATTAATTAATCCAAATTCTGAGTTTAAAATTCCGCATGAAATGATATCTTTTTTAAACGATTGAGAAATATTGATATCCTCATTCATTAAAAACACTTTTTGCGATGGTGATTTAATTAAAATTTGATTCCATAACTTACATAATCCTTGAGGTTCTTTATAGGTAATTAAACTTACATTCTGGTAAGGTTGAACCCATTTAGTAATTTGTTCTAAATATTTCTCTTGTTCAATTAAATTATGGTAACCATTAACAGCAATAATAATTGGTGATTCAGGAAACAAATAGACCATTTTTTTTACCAATGGCTTTAAGTATGTTTCAAATCGTTCTTTATATGTTGTTATTCCAAAAGTAAAAGAAGTATCTGAGTAAGACTTACATTCTTTGGGCATTGCAATAAAAAGCCAGCTTAATCTTATAAAAAACCATTCTACTTCATGCCAATACTGCTTTAATATTCTCCTGATCTTATTCATTCTATTTTGACAAAACTTCTTCCAGATTTTTAATTATTTCTGACCAATAAAATTTTTCGGCAACTTGTTGTTGAACTTTTGAATATGTTTCTTCCATTTTTTCTGGATGAATTATAAGCTCATTCAGTTGCAAAGTTAATGCTTCTTCATCATTTACGGATACTCTACTTCCTAATTCTAAATCATTAGAAATATAATCGAAACTTGACATTCCGTCTGTACCAATAATATAATTACCAAAATACATCGCTTCTATAAAAGCAATTCCAAAAGATTCAAAGGGAGAGGTTAAGCAAAAAATTTTTGAACGATTGTAGTATTGGTATAAAGCTACTCTATCTTCCACATTACCTACCAACTCAATTTTATCTTTTAAATGAGGATGTTCTTTAATCTTTTGCTCCACATATGAATCAAAATTATTTTCTATCGGGCCAACTAAAACTAGTTTCCAATCATTTAAATCACAACCCAAAATTGAATCCATCAACATTTTATAATTCTTTTCTTCTGCCCCTATTCTTCCTACAGATAAAATGATATTTTCTTTTTCTTCGAATGATTTTGGTTGCGGAAATGCTTTTGAAATAAAATCGACATTAATTCCGTTAGTCACTAATATTGCTTTATTTTCTAAAATAGGAAAACGTTGTTTCAATAAATCCAGGCTAATTGGATTCTCTGCTGAAACAACCGATATTTTTTTTAAAAATGATTGCTCTTTTAGTTTATGAAATTTCTGAAATATCCACTTCTTGGAATATATAATTTCTTGTTTCAGTGTTTCATTATAAACATCCATTTTTAGATAGATTTTCCCTTTTTTATTGTGTTTTAAATAATGAAGCCCATAATAAATTGTTTCTTTAGTCAAATGGAATAAATGTAAAACATCAATGTTTTTAGCATTTTCTTTTAGGTAGCTTAAAACCGCTTTTTCCATAAAAAGAAATCGCCCTGATGGTTTTAAAAATTCAATTTTTAAATGATTGGCCTCCGTTTTAAGGTTATCGTAAGTTTTACTATTCGGATAACAAACCAAAGTAGATTTAAAAATACCATTCTTAGCCATCGCATTGGCAATTTGACCAACGTCTTTAATTAAATGCACATTTTGCGCAACAGGAAATATGGTTACAAAATTTGGTTTCATTGAGTGTACCAAAATACAAGAATTATTTGAAATTATTCACTACTTTCGCTATTATAATGGACAAACAGCAAGTTTATATTCATATTGGAATGCCGCGAACAGCGACTACTTTTTTGCAACAAGAAATTTTCCCTCATTTGCCCGAAATAGAATTTTATGGATTAAATGAAACACATTATTCTGAAGCTTTTAACAAGCTTCAATTTGCTGATGATAGTTTTTATGATGCAACAATCATCCAAGAAGTAAAGCAAACATGGAAAGCGAATAAAATCTTGCTCTCCAATGAAAATTTTATTGGACAGTCTACACACTTTAATCACATTAATAGGAGTATGATTGCTAAAAGATTAAGTGATAGTTTCCCTGATGCTAAAATTCTATTGGTTTTGAGAAATCAAGTTGACTTACTCGCTTCTTTATATTCAATTAATTTGCAATGGAAAGAAACCCGAAATATTGATGATTTTATCTGGGAACCTTTTCAGGAAAAAGTTCAAAATGTAGGTGGCCCGGCTAGTTCTTATTATAACACAACAGAAGGATATGAATGCTTAGATGGATACAATTATTTACCTTTAATTGAGCTTTATCAATCGTTATTTAATAAAGTAGAAGTTTTGCTTTTTGAAGATTTTATCAATCAACCAGAGCAATTTTCTACTCAATTGGCTACTTTTTTTGATACAGATAAAGAAATCATCGAACACCGAATTTCTAATCAACCTAAAATGAATTCTGGGGTTTCTCAAAAACAAGCCAACAAATTGACTAAACTGAATAAGTATAGTGCTATTTCAGAAAAATCAGCTTTAGGAAATAGGGTTTATAACAAACTTAAAAGAAACATCATTCAGGCTAAAAGTAATGGCTCTAAACCATTTTTTTCTACTAAAAAGGAAACCGAATTAAAAGCTTATTTCCATAAAAACAATTCAATACTTCATGCGAAATATCCTGAATTAGGTTTAAATAAATATGCCAAAGATTATTATTTAGAACAATGAAATATTACGGACAATATCAACAGGATAAATATTTAGACAAACTTTTTAAAGGTAAGTCGAACGGGACTTTTGTGGATATTGGTGCACATGATGGATTAACATTCAGCAATAGTTACTTTTTTGAGAAAGTAAGAAACTGGAAAGGCGTTTGTGTAGAACCTATTCCTGAAATTTTTGCAAAGTTGAATGAAACCAGAAACTGCATTAAAATAAATGGATGTGTTTCTAATAAAGTAGGAACTGAAAAATTTCTTAGAGTTAGAGGGGAATATGTGGATACAGAAATGTTGAGCGGATTATTAGAAGATTATGATGCTAGACACCTTGAAAGAATTGACAGAGAAATAAAAGAATACGGAGGAAGTAAAGAAGAAATTGAAGTAAAATGCTACGATATTAATCAAGTGCTTAAAGAAAATAGCATAAAGCAAGTTGATTTTTTTACCATTGATACAGAAGGTAATGAGCTAAAAATATTAAAGACTATTGATTTTGATGGTTTTGATTTTGATATTTTATTAGTGGAAAACAATTACCAAACTGAAGAAATGAATGAATTTATGACCTCAAAAGGATTTAAACGAATTAAGAAAATTGGTCATGATGAAGTGTATAGGAAGAAAACGAAATTGAGTTTATTGCAAAAGCTTCTATAAAGATCTATTGATTCCAGATACCTTTAGCTTTTCCATTAATTATTTTCCAGTATTGAATAGGCTGAAATATAGCCCTTGGAAAAACACAAATTACCGAAGCTAAAATAACTCCAGCACTTCCCATTGCTAAATTTTTAGCAAAAAATATTGATAAAGGAATATTGATAATACTCACAAAAACCGAATGCCAAAGGCTTAATTTTATTTTAGAAATTCCACTCAAAAAATTAGAAAAGACCATCGTACTAGTACTTAACAATACCCAAAGCGCCATAATTGCAGAAAGTAAAAATGGAACAGAAACTTTATCTCCCACCCAAAATGAATATGCATAATTAGAAACCAACAGCATAACAACTAATCCTACAAATACTAATCCCCACAATTTATATACTTTTTTAGTTGCTTGTCTTATCCACGAAAAATCTTTCTTCACATAAGCTTCTGTGTATGCCGACCACAAAGGAGTTGTGACAATAGTGAAAACCATCGTAACAATACCAAAGTATTTATAAGCAATATTATAAGGTGTTACATCTTGTGGACCAGTGGTTTGAGTAATAATCATATTATCGGTCATAAACACTACTAAAGCTGCTCCCTGCATAATAAAAAAACGCATTCCTAAACTGACTAATTCTTTTAAGTGTGAAAAATCTACCGAACTAAATGTTGGTTTGTATTTTTTGTATGATGTATTAAAAAACCAAATTCCAGCCAACAATGGAATAATTAAATTGATAAGACTAAAAGAAGCTCCTAAATAAAATAAAGACCCTTTAGTAGTTTTCATTAAAATTACCACAGTAATTAAAGAGACTAAACTAGCAGTTGTATTAATTAAATTGCTCATTACTGGTCGCTGATCAGCTATAAAAATAACATTAATAAGCTTTACAATAAACTGCATGCAAAACACACTAAAAACTATAAATACTAATTTTTCTAATTCTACTAAATCATTAGTAGTATTTAATATCTTCCCCCAATTTAAAAAGTGATTAATAAGAAAAAAAATGATGAAAAGAGAAATAGAAATTATAGTAATAATAGCATAAGTTGTACTTATATAAGTTCTGGCTAGTTCATCTTTTCCTTCAGCTTTAGCTGTAGCAAATTTGTTTCTGAGTCCGTTTCCTAATCCTACATCAAAAAAATTAAACCATGCTATTACGGACATTAATGTAATCCAAATGCCATATTTAGTAGGGTTTAAATAATCTATTGTTAAAGGAACTAAAAGTAAACTAATTAACATACTCATTCCTTTTAATGCAAAAGAACCTAGTATATTTTTTTTTGCTTTAACAGAGCGTTCGTGTCCAGAAAAGAATTTATTGAATAAATTGGTTATCAAGATTTTTTAAATATTCGATTATACCATCCTTTTTGAGAATCTTCCTCATAGTAGCCGCTTCCATAACCATAGCCGTAGCCATAACCGTAGCCATAGCCATAACCCGCACCCCCTGCTTTTACAGCATTAAACAAAACCGAAGCATTTTTTAATTTTCCTTCTTTGTATAACTGACCAATATGAGTAAGATGATCCTTTTTTGTTACATTTTGACGAACTACAAAAATCAATGCATCAGAATATTTATTCAACAATAACGCATCTGTTACTAATCCAATAGGAGGCGAATCTATAATAATAGTATCATATTTTGTTTTCAGAATTTCAATCAATTCATCCATTTTTTCATTCATAATTAACTCTGAAGGATTAGGAGGAATAGGTCCTGATGGAATGATATCTAAATTTTCCACACTCGATTTTTGAACGATAGAATCAAAAGTTTCTGAACCTATTAAAAATGAGCTTATTCCCTTGTCATTAGATATATTAAAATCATTTACAATTTTAGGTTTCCTTAAATCCAATCCCAATAACACAGTTTTATTTCCTGATGCAGCAATAATAGAAGATAAGTTCATTGCTGTGTAGGTTTTACCTTCAGAGCCAACTGAAGATGTAATCAAAATCACATTCTGTTCTTTGCCTGATAAAAAGTATTTTAAATTTGTTCTAATAGATCTAAATGATTCTGCTACAAGTGATTTAGGTTTTTCTGAAACAATAAGAGCGTAACTTTCTTTACTCAATCCAACGACTCCTAACATAGGCATCTTTGTCATTTTTTCAATCATTTTTTTATCTCTAACAGTATCATTAAATTGTTCTTTAATGAAAATTAATCCTGTTGGAACGAGTAGAGATAATAATAATGCTAAAGAATAACTTTTTTGAGGTATAGGCCTAATTGGATAAGGAGTAGAACGAGCCTCTTCTATAATTCTATTATCTGATACCGAGGCAGCTAATGCTAAAGATGTTTCAGCTTCTTTTTGAAGTAAATACAAATACAAACTCTCTTTAACTCGATACTCACGTTCAATACTTACCAACTCTCTTTCTGTTTTTGGTATAGAGCGTAATTCATTTTCAGAAATGGCAAGAGACCTTAACGTTTCTTTTTTTGAAGCATCTAAACCACTCTTTATACTTTGAATATTTTGAAGTAATTTTTTTCGAGTGTATTCAATTTGTTCGTTTACTGCAGATAATGCAGGACTATTCCCTTTTGTATCAATCCCTATTCTTTGTTTTTCTATTTCTAACTCTGTAATGTTTCCTATTAATTTAACCAATAAAGGATCATCAATACCTAAAGAAGATGGTGCTATATCAGCTAAGCTTTTATTTTCATTTACATAATCATACAAATAATCAATAAAACTAATTTGTAAATTGAAATTAGAGAGCTCGTCATCTTTTGATCTTACATTATCTAAAATCATTTGTGATTCGGCACTTACATCTGTAATCCCTTTTTCAATTTTAAAATCTTGTTTAGTGGTTTCTATTTGTTTCAACTCTTTAGAAATAGTTTCTAATTGAGCTCCAATAAAACTAGCAGTACTACTAGCTATTTTATTCTTTTCGAGAATATCATTTTCTAGATAAACCTTTACCAAAGTGTTTAAAAAATCCATCCCTCTTTGAGGAATTTCATCTTCTATACCTAATATTAAAACAGAAGAATTTTTACCTGGTTGCTCTACATTTAGTTTAGCTCGATAAAACTCAACATTGTTTCTAATGTTATTGAATTTGACTCTAAACTCTCTTTTTTCATAAGCCTCATTGTTAAACATATCATTATCAAAATGAGGTCTTTTGTTTACCGTAAAAATTCCAACAGGAAGATGTATTTTTTCTCCAAACAAATGTTCTTTTTCGTAGGTTTCATTAGTTTGTTCGTTGGTATATTGCAACTCAAACTTACTCTCATCAACTATCTTTATAAAAAAGAGATTGTTATAAGCATAGAAATTTAGTGAGTCATAATTAATTTTAAACGGAGAGTCTTTGTATACCTGACTCTTCTTAACATTTCCAACTAAATAATATAGAACATCTACTTCTAATTGCTGTAGTGTTCTTTTTAAAATTTTACGTGACTTTAAAATTTCAATTTCATTCTCGATGTTCTTATTTACATTATAAACATCTAAGTCTTTTAATAGTTCCTGAGTACCAATACTGGTACTTTTATCATCTTTAATTAAAATTTTACTGGAAATACTATAAACTGGTTTTACATACCAATTATAAAAATAAGCGGTACCTAACCCTATAAATAGAGCTATGGCATATATATACCAATATCGAAGATAGCTGAAAATAAAACCTTTTAGGTTAAAATCCGATTCCTCTTCGTCAAAATTTTCTGTTGATGTACTTTCCTGCATTAACTTATTTTACTTAACAAAAATACAATTTTGTAACTGAGTATCATTATTCAATAACTTTTACTTCAACTCTAATGTTTTTCATTGCTTGCTTCATATTTTTTGGTTTTGCTACTATCATTTGATCTCCACCAAAACCTTCTGTTTGTAATTGATTTTCTAAAACTCCATTTTCAATTAAATATGATTTAATTTTTTCAGCTCTAAGTTTCGATAATTTCTTTGATGAACCTTTGAAATTCCATTCTTGACCCAAATTTTCATATTGTTTTGTCAGCTTCACTGATCTGTTTCCATTAGTATGACCTTGAATTTCAAAAATGTACTTATCATTTTCTAACATAAACTGACAAAGTTTTTTTAATTCATTTTTCGATTCATTTTTCAATGCATAAGTATTAGGATGAAAATAGATTTGATACATCACTAATTTATCCCCTACTTTTATTGGATTCAACTCTAGTTTTAAAGAATCTGATTTAAGGATAATCGTATCTAATAAATTCTCATAACCAAACTTAGTTATAGATAAAACAATAGTATCTCCTTTTAAATTATTTAATTCAAAACCACCAGAATTATTGAATTTAATAACTTCTTGTATTTTTTCTCCTCTAATATTTAAAACTAAAATATCTGCTTCAATATTTTTTTGCGTAACACTATTAACTAGATATCCTTTTACTTGTTTATTTAAATTTAAAGGAGGAACTGGTTTTACTGTATCAACCACTTGAACCTGGACAATATTTTCTTCTTTAGTTACTAATTCTATAGCTTCCTCTACACAATCATTTTGAATCGCTTTTATATGTATATTTTTAACTCCATCATCAAGCTCTATAACATGTCCACAACCTTGTCCTTGTATATGAATTATACTCAAATAATATAACTCTCCTTTTTTTACAGATAAAACACCTTTATTCCTGATGGATATAGGCATTATATCATTTACAATCCTATCATTACAAAAATCTTCCCCTTCATATTTATACATTAATAACTCATAATCATCATCTTTACCTATGGAACTTACTCGATAAGAAAACTGACAATCAGAAGTTATGTTTACCTTATACCAATAGGTGTATTTATCTTCGGCTTGATAATAAATTTCATTGAAACTAATAATATTATCACCAAAAGGAAGGTTAAATTCTTTTGCACTAATACAATTAGGATGTTCTTCTTGTCCAAAAATAGTGAGGAAAGAAGTTATCAAAATCAATAAACTTATAAATCTTTTAATATTCATTTCTTTTTACAATCTCACTATAAAAATAATTTTATCGAGCTTTAAAAAGAAGTAGATTTTTATTAGTTGTCAAAAGATGATTGTCAGTAATTAAATGATTATAAAAAACTAACGTCTTATTTATCTGACAATATAGGATTGGTTTATTTCAATAATTCATCAAGTACTTTAACAATACGGGCAGTAGCTTTACCATCCCAAAGAGGAGGAACTTCTCCTAACTTATATGTTCCATTTTCAATTTCATTAATTTTTTCAGCTACAACATCAAAATTAAACTCAACCAATGTATTAGTACCTATTGTTATTGTGCTTGGCCGTTCTGTATTATCTCTTAAAGTTAAACAAGGAACTTTTCTAAAAGTGGTTTCTTCTTGAATTCCACCACTATCAGTCAATACATACTTGCAAGCACTTATTAACTTCTGAAAGGCTAAATAATTTAAAGCGTCGGTTAGTATTACTTTCGAATTACTTTTTAATTGATCAAATAACCCATGTTTAATTAAACTATTTTTTGTTCTATGATGAATTGGAAGAACTAAATAATTGAACTCAGCAACTTTGTTAATGATGTTAATCAAAATTTCTAATCTATCTTTTTCATCAACATTACTTGGTCTATGAATTGTCATCAATACAAAGCTTTTTCTTTCTAACTTTAATTCTTTTAAAATTAAACTTTGTTGAATTTCATGCTCATAGGCAACTAAAGTGTCAATCATGGTATTACCAACAAAATGAAGTTGTTTTTCATCTTTGCCTTCGGCTAATAAATTATCTAAACCACTCTGCTCTGTAATAAAATAATGATCAGAAATTAAATCTGTGATTATCCTATTAATTTCCTCAGGCATTTCATTATCAAAACTTCTTAAACCACTCTCTAAATGAAATATTTTAATTTTTGACTTATTGCCTACAATACTAGCTGCTAATGTTGAATTTACATCTCCCACTACAATTAAAGCATCTGGTTGATGTTGAACTATTACTCTTTCTATTTCAATTATAGTTTGACCAATTTGATTAGCTGGACTTGCAGGTTTTATATTTAAATACTGGGGTTCTTTTAGTTGTAATTGCTTGAAAAATATGTCAGACATATTTTCGTCATAATGTTGTTGTGTATGAATTAATATATACTCAAATCTATCTCCATAAGCTTTAAACTCTTTTTCAAACTGGGTGATTTTAATAAAGTTGGGCCTTGTACCCACAACTATCATTATTTTTTTAGACATAGCTATATATTATATGCTGCTAAGATAATTATTTATGACTTAAGATGATTGTGTTATTATTGATGGAAATATGTTTAGATGCAAATTGATACTATCGAAATCTTAATTATCAAAAAAAAATTATTCCTCTTTATTTCCATCAAAAAATTGAGGATTAAAATTAACTAAATGAAGTTCTTTTTTCGCCCTAGTTACCGCTGTGTAAAGCCAGCGCAAATATTCAATATTTAACATTTCTTCAGTTAAATATCCTTGTTCAACAAAAACAGCATCCCATTGGCCACCTTGAGATTTATGACAAGTTACTGCGTAAGAAAATTTTACTTGTAATGCTTGGTAATATTCATTTTTACGAATCAATTCATTTCGTTTCTTTTTATTTGGCTCGTAACTATACTCTTCAGAAATTGCTTCATAAAGTTTATAAAACCTTTCAGGAGATATTGAAGGCGATTCTGCCAACATCGTTTCAGGTAATATTTTTACTTCCAAATTAGGCTCATCCGGGTAGTCAATTAATCGAATAGTGATATTAAAAAATCTAAATCCATACTTCTCTTCCTCTCCTCTTACTTTCATTACCTCAACAATATCACCATTTGCAATAAAACCAGCTTTAGAAGATTCGTCTAACCAATAATAATTATTTTTTACTATCATTAAATAATCTCCAGTAGAAAGTTCATCTTCCAGCCATTTTATTCGTGAACGTATTTGAAGATTAAATAAATTAGCTCTTTTATTGCTTCTACAAATCACCATCACATTTTCGTCACCATATTTACTATAAGCGTTATCTAAAGCATCTTCTAAATCGTAACCTGAAGTTATTTTTACATCTGGCTTTTTAATATCATTAAATAAAGGAAGTGAGTATTTTTTAAAAAGAATTTTATTTCTTAAAAAAGTAGCTAACTCAAGAATACCAGAATCTTTTTGCTGACGAACTACCTCTATCAACTCATTAAATTCAAGATTTAATCCATATAGTTTATACAATTCATCTTCATCCAAAGCAGGACTAATCTCTAACCCTATTGGTGGTAATTGAGCAGTATCTCCAATCAATATCAATTTACAATTAATTCCAGAAAACACATATTCTAATAAGTCATCTAGTAAGCTTTTTTGTTTACCCCATTCCATTGAGCTTAACCCTCCCCCATTACCAATCATAGAGGCTTCATCAATAAAAAAAATAGTGTTCTGAAATTTATTTTGCTTAATCGAAAACTTAGTATAACCATCACCACCAGAAGTTAACTGGTATATCATTTTATGGATAGTAAAAGCAGGTTGATTAGAATAATTAGACAATACCTTTGCCGCCCTACCTGTAGGTGCTAATAAAACTGAAGTATAGTTAAAGTGTGGAATGGTTTTTACCATTGCTCCTACTATAGATGTTTTACCTGTACCGGCATAGCCTTTTAAAACAAAAACATGTTTTTTTATATTACTAAATGTAAAATCAGTTAGCTCACCAATAACTTTAAGTTGGTTTTGAGTTGGTTTAAACCCAAAGTTGTTTAGAAGAGATTGATAAAATAAATTCTGCATTTAAAAATTAATAGCTATTACACTCAATTAGCAAATAAAAGTACCTTTAAATGCTTAATTTGTACCTTTAATAAAGTAATTAAAATTAAACTTAGATTAATTTTTCAAATAGTGTTATTAAAGGCTAAAAAAAATTGTAGATTTGTGATAATCTAGATAAAAAAATTATTTATATGAAATTGGTAATTCAACTTGTACTTTTAGTAGCATCAGCTTTTATGGGCTATATGATTTACGATAGTATTGACAGTAAAATTAAATTAGAAGAAGAAATTAGGTCTCGAAAAGATGTCGTAATTGAAAGACTTGAGAATGTTAAAGAAGCTCAAATTAGCTTTAAAAAAGTTAAAGGTCATTACGCAAAATCATTTGCACAACTTAAACACTTTTTAGAAAATGATTCTTTAATTATTGTTAAAGCAATTGGAGAAGTACCTGACAGCTTATTAGGACAAGAATCCAAAGCTTTAGAAATGGGAATAATAACGCGTGATACAACTAAAATTCCTGTGAGAGCAGAATTATTTAAAGATAACTTTGAAAAAGTTGTTTCAGAAATCAACATCATTCCATTCTCTGAAGGAACAGAATTTTCTATTGATGCAGGAGAAATTGAAAAAGGGAAAGTTAAAGTTAAAGTGTTTGAAGTTTCAGCACCTTATAAAGAAATCTTTAAAGGCTTAAAAACTGATAATGAAGGTATTGACATGAACCAAGCTTTAACTATTGGCTCAATGACAGAACCAACAACAAACGGAAATTGGGATTAAAAATTTAATCTTTTATACTTAAAAGGATATGATTGAATTCATATCCTTTTTTTTTAACTTAGCAATTCATGAGTAGTATTGTTCCTCACATAAGTATTTTTGACAAATCATTTTCTGCAGCTAATACAAGTCATTATCAAGTGTATTTGAGCATTGACTTTAATGCTATTACCTATACTATTTTAAACACTCAGAATAATACATTTATTGGACTAGAAAAATATTTGTTAAACGATATCTATAACGACTATTCTTTAGTTGATCCTTTAACCCAAATAGTTAATCAAACTATTTTATTTAAACAACCACTTAAATCTTTTAATGTTGCTTATGTGAATCATAGAGCCACTTTAATACCTAATGTTCTGTTTAATAATAACGAATTAAAAACTTACCATCAATTTAACTTTTCTGAGCAAGAAGAAGATTTATTCTATGCGGATAACTTAATTAACATACCGGCTCATAATGTGTATAGTATTCCTGATTATATAATTAATCTTTTTAATAAAATTGAAAAAGTTAATTATCACCACTTTTCTTCTTCATTAATAGAAGCTTCAGTTTTATATGCTAAAAAAACAACTAACGATTTAATAATTGACATTCATATTTTACCTTCTTCATTTCAAATGATGGTAGTAAAAAACCAATCGTTAGAATTGTATAATTCTTTTCCTTATCAAACTAGTGAAGATTTTATTTATTATGTTCTTTTTGTATTAAATCAACTTGATATTAAACCAAAAGACATTAACATTAGATTATTAGGTGAAGTAGATAAAAATTCAGCTATTTATGAAATTCTTTACAAATATTCAAACTCTATAACTTTAGGTAAAAGAACGGAGAATTTAAAATTTTCTTATGTTTTTGAAGAAATACCTCAACATCATTACTATTCATTGTTTAATCAATATTTGTGCGAATAATATCTGGAATACATAAAGGAAAAGTTTTTAGTGCCCCTAAAAATTTACCCACAAGACCTACTACCGACTTTGCTAAAGAAGGATTATTTAATGTAATTATTAATGAATTTGACATTGATGATCTAACGGTTTTAGACTTATTTACTGGAACTGGAAATATTACTTTTGAGTTTGCATCAAGAGAAGCAAAGAGTATTTTATGTGTAGAACAAAATTTTAATTGTATAAATCACATAAAGAAAACAATTAGAACGTTTGGTTTTAACCAAATTGTTGTTTTCAAAAATGATGTATTTAAATATTTGAAAAAAAACACACAATCTTTTGATTTAATTTTTGCTGATCCTCCTTATGATATTTCAAACTATATCGATATTCCTGATTTAGTTTTTGAAAAGAATATACTAAATGAAAATGGCTGGCTAATAATTGAACACGATAAGCACACTAATTTTGAAACACATCCAAACTTTTACCAACAACGGAAATATGGAAATGTAAACTTTAGTATTTTCAAAAACTTATCTATCTAATATTTTAGTCCTAATCTTGAGACTTTAAATACTTATTTTGCTTAACAACGTATCCTATAAAAAAATATGGCAAATCTCTTTGCCTATTATAATTAGTGGTGTAGCTCAAAACATTGTAAATGTTACTGATACTGCTTTTTTAGGTCAGGTTAGTAATGTTGCACTAGGTGCTGCTGGCAATGCTGGCATTCTATATTTTGTTATCATCATTACAGGAATGGGGTTTACAACTGGCACTCAAATTCTAATTGGGCGAAGAAATGGAGAACAGAATTATAAACAAATAGGTAAAATAACAGACCATACTTTTTATTTTATTATCCCTTTTGCATTATTACTTTTTACAATTGTTCAATTTTATTCTTCGAATTTTTTATCAGAAATTATAAAGTCGGAAAACATATTGATTGCTGCTAATCAATACTTAGATTATAGAATCTGGGGAATATTTTTTGCTTTTATAAACTTTACATTTATTGCTTTTTTTGTAGGTACTACCCAAACTAAAATACTCTCATATGTTACAATTCTAATGATGGTTGTTAATGTTATACTTGATTATATTTTAATTTTTGGACATCTAGGGTTTGCTCCTATGGGAGTTAGTGGAGCTGCACTAGCTTCAGTAATATCAGAGGGTATTGCTTTTCTTTTTATTTTAGGCTATACATTAACTAAAGTTGATTTAAATAAATATAGTCTCTTTAAATTTCAAAAATTTGAAAGCAAATTATTCTTTAGGCTCTTTAATGTAAGTAGTCCTATAATGGCACAAAACTTCTTATCCTTAAGTTCATGGTTTATATTTTTTATGATTATAGAAAAAATTGGGGAAACTGAGTTAGCAATTTCTCATATTGTAAGAAGTATATATATGGTGTTAATGATACCTCTTTTTGGATTTAGTAATGCTACAAACACTTTAGTGAGTAATCTTATTGGTGAAAACAGAACAGAATCAGTTCTGCCTGTTATCAAAAAAATTATTTTATTGAGCCTTGCCTGTACTTTTGTTCTTTCTTTAATATGCTTTTTCATCCCTGAATTATTAGTAAGTTTTTATACAAGCGACAGCCTATTAATTTCTCAAACAGTTGAAACTCTTCGGGTAATTAATATTACTATGTTCTTTTTTTGTGTCTCATTTATCTTATTTAATGGCGTAACAGGAACTGGAAATACAAGAGCATCTTTATTAATTGAATTTATTAATATAGTTATCTACTTAGCTTCTGCTTATTATATAGGTATAACACTTCAATCATCTTTACCTGTAGTATGGGCTTCTGAATTTATTTATTTTGGATGTTTAGGTCTCTTATCCTATCTTTATTTAAAAAAAGGGAACTGGAAGAGTTTAAATATTTAAATTTGTTTTAATGTCAGACGATAAATTATATTACGCTATTGGAGAAGTTGCTGAAATGTTTAATGTAAACACATCTCTTATTCGCTTTTGGGAAAAAGAATTTGACATTATAAAACCAAAGAAAAATAAAAAAGGAAATCGATTATTCACTAAACAAGATATTGATAATTTTCATTTAATATTCCATTTAGTTAAGGAAAGAGGATTTACTCTTGAAGGAGCTAAAAACAAGCTTAAATCAAGTAAAAAAGAGACTACGGATAATTTTGAAATTATTCAGAAGTTAAAAAACATCAAATCATTTTTATTAGAATTAAAAGAAGAATTATAATTCATAAAAAAAGGCTCTGAAATTAATCAGAGCCTTTTTTCTTTTATTCAACTAAAACTTAAAATTTAATCAGTTTTTGAGTTTTTACTAACTCATTATTAGTATATATATTTATCATATATATACCATTTTCATAATTGTTATTTAAACTAATAATTTGCTGATTATTAAATGAATATGAATCTAACAATTTACCAGTAACATCAAATATTTTAATCTCAATATTGCTTAGCTCAGTATTCAGTTTAACATTAATTACTTCATTAAATGGATTTGGTGAAATAATGAATTTATCATTATCATCAATCTCATTAATAGCAACTGCACCATCAAAAACCATAAACTTATCTAAACCAGCCTCAACAAGATGGCCAGAGCCTAAATCTGCTGTTTCAATAATAAATCTCATATTATTTGTTGGAGTAATAAAATCAGAAATTCTAATAGATCTATTAGCCCAAGTTGAATTATCTGAAGAATTTATATTGGCATTATCAATTTCAATTGAAGCTGACCCATTACTTAATTTAACAGATAAAACATCTGTAGATTGAGAACCTCCACTACCTGTAAAAAACCAACGATCATATTCAACATAAGGATCAAAGAACAAAGTAGCATCAAAAACTGGAGACGTCAAAATTACTGTTCCATCATCTACATCATCATCACCTGCTCCACCACCTGCATTACCAGTAACAAATGCTTCATCATTACAATCTGTTAATACATCAGCTCCAGGATTAGACTCTAAACTGCCTAGCATAGTTCCATTTGGAACACCTCTTTCCCAATCACCTGTAGAAGCATTACCTGTTGCTACCCAATTAAAATCTAAAGAAAAATCATCATAATAACCTTTATCTAAAACAACAGTATAAGCTGTAGTTGACTGATTTATAGTCTGGTTATTAGAACATGATGTTACATACCCCCACTTACCAGCAGTTACGTTATATGTTGCTTCGGTAAATCCGTTAACAGTAAAATTTCCAGAAGCGTTTGTTGAAACTACCGTTGAAGATTGTGAGTTTTCAATTCTAACTTTTGCATTTGCTATTGGATTCATGGTTCCTGATTCTAAAACTTGTCCAGAAAAATTAAATGCTACTAAAGGTTCAAGTTGAGCATCTACAATAGTCGTATTTCCATTAGTTAAAGATACATTAAACGTAGTATCATTTTTAAATCCAGCTTTAGAAAAAACTACATCATAACTTCCTGCTGTAGCCAACCCTGTAGAGTAATTACCAATAACGTTAGAATTTGTAGATATTGAACTTGATAAAATATCAACTTGAACTCCATCAAGATTTGCAGTTGTGTTTAAGTTGGTAACATTACCTTTTAAATAACATGCCCCTGCATAAGTTGCTCCCAAAACAAATAATCCATTTTCAATATCACTTGCTATTACATTACCAGAAGGTAACCATGGATATACTCCCCAACAACCATTGAATCCATTTCCACTAAATGCTGGAGATGTATCATAATTGCCTACTTCAATAATATTATATGGATCACTAACATCATGAATAGTCACACCATCTCTGTAATAAGAAGTTACAATAAAATTATCTTTAAAATGAACATTATGCGGTATAACATTTTGGCCAGGACTAGACTGAATTCTATCCGTTTCTGTTATGTTTGCTAAATTACTAACATCATATGCAGCTAAATATGCATTACTCTTCTCATCAGTAGTCACAACAGTTTGTCCATCTGGAGAAATCCAAATATTATGAGTAAAACTACTAGGGGTTATTTTTGTTGCCATTGTAACTGGATTACTTTTGGTTGACACATCAACTGCTACTAAAAAACCATCATTAATAGCTCCTCCCCACAATGTGTCTCCTCTAACCATACCATCGTGTAAATAATAATCATTATATCTTCCTACTTCAAAATTAGTATCTGTTGTTGGTACATTTAAGTTTAAAATAATTGCACCGCCAACACCGTTATCTGCACCTATTATATAACAGTAACCATTTTCATCGATATATAAATTATGAGCAGTTGTAAAAGGGTAATTAGATCCCGTATAATTAGTAACTGTTAACGAAGTACTACCTGGTAAAGGAGACATATCAATTATCATCAATCCATTACCTCCTTCATTAGTAATATACGCCTTATCACCCCATGTTTTCATATCTCTCCATATAGTAGTAGCTCCTGCAGTATAAAAAACTTCATTTGGAGAAGTAGGATTTGTAACGTCAACTATAGCAACACCTTCTTGAAGCCCAACAATTGCGTATTCATTACCATTTTCATCAACATACCCCCAAATATCAGAAACATCTCCTCTACTTCCTGGAAACGTAAATTGACTTAAAAGCGACATATTTAATTGAGCAGAAGCAAAGTTTATTTGTAAAAGAACTATTGCAAATAATAGAATTTTTTTCATTTTGGGTGTAAGAATTTAGATAGTTTAGTTAAATGTTGTTGCAATTTAACAATTCTTATCCTTACAAACAGGTATAATTATACTAAAGGGTTGTATTCCTAAATAAGCGGTATATTTTTATAGATAAGTGAATTAATCTATCCTTTCGACCTTGTAATTTTGAAATCCAACTATAGTTGAATGTGTATTTTCAAAACCACTTTCAACTCCGGTTTTAAGAAAATTAAATTCTAATGAAGTAAAAGATGATAATTTTTCTTCATTAGTAAAAACATTTCCATTTGTTTTTAACTTATTCCCAAAATAATAGGCAATATCAAAACCTAAGAAAGATGAATTTGAAGGATAAGTTTTAGTGCTTTCATAATATTTATTTATCATTGTTACCACACTTTCATTTTCATAATCAATAAATTGATTTATTGGTAGGTAAACATTAAGTGTTTGAAAATATTCTAAATCAATATTGTCGAATTGTAACCATTCTTCTAATCCAATCAAAGTAACTTTACATGACTTATAATCTTTGGTGGTTAAAACATTTGTTAAAACACTAAACAAGTTAGTTACAAATGTGCTATTGCTAGAAGGAACAAACATGACATTGTTAGTTAATTTATTTAAACTAGAAATAATTTCTTGAGCATTAGATAACTGAACTTTTTTCATTGAAGAATAGATTAGTGTATCTGTCTTATTCATCATTAACTCATTATAATCTTTGATGTAAGCATCAGCTAATGATTTTTCTTTAGAAGTTATATGCTCTATCGTTATTAAATTATTATTTGTACTAAAGCTATCTACTGCTAAATGAGCTATATGCTTAAGAATTGACATTTTTGAAGGAACTGCTTTAAATACAAATTGGTTTCCTAAAAGGATTTTATTGTTTTGTTTTACAGGGGATATAATCGGGATATTTCTTTCTAAAGCAAATTGAGAAGCAACTTCAAAGTTACTATAATAAAGAGGCCCAATAATTAAATCCACTTTTTCAATATCTATTTTTTTCAAAGCTTTTCTTGTAGATATTGAGTCTTGTCCTTTAGTATCATAAACCAATAACTCAAAATTAACATCTTGATTTGATAAAGAATCTAGCGCTAAAACAACTCCATGGTAAAACTCTACTGCATATTTAGATTTTGGGTAAATTTCTTTTTGTTGCAATGCACTAGTAACTATTTCTTCATTTTCTTCAATATAAAAGGGCAATAAAAGGGCAATTTTATAAACTGACTTTTTAATGATTGAATCAGTGTTAAACAGATTCAGATTAATTGAATTAACAATACTGTCTGAAGAAAGCATGTTATTAAATGTAGAACTTGTAGCTATTCTTTTTTGCTCAACTAAAATTGGCAAATAAATTTTTTCACCAACCCTTAAACCATTCAATAAGCCATCATTAACAATTTTAATAGAGTCTACTGAAACTTTATATAACTTACTTAATGAGTAAAGTGTTTCTCCCGCATTAACATTATGTGTTTTATAAATAGGCTTCTCCTTAATTTCTTTTGTTGGAACTTGCTCTTGTTTAATTTTTAGGACAGGAATTTTAATAACCTGACCTTCTTTTATTCCATTATCAACAATTTCAGGATTTAAAACAATAATATCATTTTGCTGAACATTATACTCTTTAGCTAAAGCATAAAGTGTTCTTCCTTTTTCAACAGTATGAAGAATATAATTACCGTTTACTATAACTTCTGTATCAACTTCTCTTTTTAGTGGAATAAATATTTTTTCTCCAACACTAAGGCCGTCATTTACACTTGGATTTTCTTTTTGAATAATATCAATCGGAGTATTATATACTTTACTCAAAAAATATAGCGTATTACCTTGTTCTATATTATGAATGTAATAATCCTTACCATTTATTTGATGAACTGTGGTCGTGTCAACTTGAGCATTAATTTTTAATGAAAAAATTAATGCTATTGCTAAAACATAATATGGTATTAACTTTTTGATAATCAATATTAATAAAATTAAATTATTCCCACTCAATTGTTGCTGGAGGTTTTGAACTAATGTCATAAACCACACGATTAACTCCTTTTACTTTGTTAATTATCTCATTAGAAGTTTTTGCTAAAAATTCATAAGGTAGATGACACCAATCAGCAGTCATTCCATCCGTTGACTCAACTGCACGTAACGCAACTGCTTGCTCATATGTACGTTCATCTCCCATTACCCCTACAGATTGAACAGGTAAAAGAATAGCTCCCGCTTGCCATACCTCATCATATAAATTTGATTTTTTCAACCCTTCAATAAAAATATAATCGACCTCTTGCAAAATCCGTACCTTTTCAGCTGTAATATCTCCTAATATACGAATTGCTAGTCCAGGACCAGGAAAAGGATGCCTTCCTAAAAGCTCTTCATTTAAGCCCATTGAACGACCAACACGTCTAACTTCATCTTTAAATAATAAACGTAAAGGTTCTACAATTTGTAATTTCATGTAATCAGGCAATCCACCAACATTATGATGCGATTTTATAGTTTGTGATGGTCCTCCTGTTGCTGAAACTGATTCAATTACATCTGGATATATAGTTCCTTGTGCTAACCATTTAACATCTTCAATTAAATGAGATTCTTCATCAAAAACATCAATAAAAACTTTACCAATTGCTTTTCGCTTTTTCTCTGGATCTTTTTCTCCTTCTAATGCTGAATAAAACTTATTTTTTGCGTCAACTCCTTTTACATTTAGTCCTAAATGTTCATATTGTTTTAAAACACTTTCAAATTCATTTTTACGCAGTAAACCATTATCAACAAAAATGCAATACAAATTTTTACCTATTGCTTTATGAAGTAATACTGCAGCGACTGTGCTATCAACTCCTCCCGATAAACCTAAAACAACTTTATCGTTTCCAATTTTTTCTTTTAATCCTTCAACCGTTTCTTCTACAAAAGAATTTGGTGTCCAATCTTGGGCACATTTACAAACACCAACTATAAAATTCTTAAGCATTGTTCCTCCATCTTTTGAATGGTATACTTCTGGGTGAAATTGAATAGCATAAGTGTCTTCATTTTCAAACTCATACCCAGCAATTTCAACATCAGCAGTACTTGCAAATATTTTTGTGTTTTCGGGTAATTTTTTAATCGTATCTCCATGCGACATCCATACCTGTGAATTATCACTAACTCCTTTCATCAAAGGATGAGTATTATCAACAAAAGATAAATTTGCACGTCCATATTCTCTGGTGCTAGATGGTAGTACTTCACCTCCATTACTAGATGCTAAATATTGAGCTCCAAAACAAACTCCCAATAATGGTAATTTTTTTCTATAAATAGATAAATCTGGTTTTGGAGATTTTTCATCTCTAACAGAAAATGGACTTCCTGAAAGGATTACTCCTTTTACTGTTTTATCAATTTCTGGAGGTTTATTATGTGGATGTATTTCACAATAAACATTTAATTCTCTAACTCTTCTTGCAATTAATTGCGTGTATTGTGAGCCAAAATCTAAAATCACTATTTTTTCCATTTCGCAAAGATAAAATTTGGAACAGATATTATGGTATATTTTTAGTGCCAACTTTTAAAAATAATAAGCTACTTATAAACAATTGTGCAAAAATTAACTTGCTCTTAACATTCATAAAGTATTAATCTTCTTAAATTTGCATTGAAAAACAAACGTGATCACCTAGATGGAAATTCCTGAAACCACTTTGTTTTTGTTGCGCTAAAACATGTTATTTTTTAATAGAGTATGCCTTATAGCTACTTTTGTTGTTTTTACAATTACAACTGTTAAATCTCAAACTCCTAGTTCTTGTTTTGAAATTGAAAGCATTCTTGTAGATGCCTGTGGTTCTCCTGAATCTGACAACGAAATGGTACGTTTTACAGTTGGACCAAACAATTTAAATTATAATGACATGAATGTCAGTTGGCCAACAACTAGTAACTCTTACGATGGAATTTGTAAAAATGGAACAACAGCATCTAAAGTAGCAAGTTTAAATAGTACAATTACTGGGTGCGGAGTAATATTAGAACCAACTGCAAATATTCTTCCCGCAGGAGCTTCTGTTATTTTATTTACGAGCACATTATTTGATGTTTCTGCAAATTCATTTGCAAATTTAAATGATACCGTTTATGCAATTTTTCAATGCCCAGGGAATACACTTGGTCATTTTTCTAATTCCTCTTCATCAGTAAAAACTTTAACTATTAGTTTTAGCTCTCCCGCAGGTTGTTCAGATGTTGTATCTTATTTACCTACTGATTTGACTGGAGGTGACGGGGCTGCAGTTGATTATACTTGGCCTGGTTCTCCTACATATATTAATAATGGATGTACCGCCCCAATAGTAATTAATACAATTGATATTAATGAAACTGGTTTTACTATATGTCCTGGAGATACAATTGATTTATCAGCAACTATAAATGGAAGCTTTTCTTCAACAACATGGATTGGAGGTAACGGGACTTTTTCTTCAAACTCTAATTCAACTACAAGTTATTATTCTGTTTCAACTGACAATAGTGATTTCTATATTTATTACGAAGGTGCTACAAATTGTGGTCAGCCAACAAAAGATAGTGTTCTAGTAGAAGTTGGAGGAAATACTTCTATAGCAACGATTACCTCATCCTCAACAGAGCTTTGTAGTGGTGATAGTATTTTACTTACTGCAAGTGGTTCAGGAAATTACACCTGGAACACAGGAAGTACTTCTAATTCAATTTATGTTTTAACTTCAGGAAATTATAGTGTAACTAGTAACTCTTCTTGTGGAAGTGCTTCTGATAATATAACAATTACTGATGCACCAACAATTAATCTAAACTTAACAACGCCAAATACTACTATTTGCAATGGTAATTCAGCAGTTTTAACAGCTAGCGGAGCCCCAAATTACACCTGGTTCAACAACGCTAATTCAACCTCTCAAAGTGTTAGTAATACTGGTGATTATTATGTAATTGGATATAACAATTGCTATCGCGATTCTCAAAGTATTTCAATCACCGTATTATTTCCACCAACAATTTCATTAAGTAGTTCTTCAGCTACCAATGTTATTTGTAATGGTGAAACCATTACATTAATAGCCAGCGGATCAGACAATTATTTATGGAATACTTCCGAGACTACGTCAAGTATTACCGTAAGTTCAATTGGTACCTATTCTGTTTCATCTACAAACTCTTGCGGTTCTGATAGCGAATCATTAATAGTTTCTCCTGGAACTTTACCTGTTGCTTCTATTACTGGAGATACCATAATTTGTAACAATGTTGTTCAATTAACTGCTGGTGGAAATGGAAATTATTTATGGTCAACTGGTAGCAATTCTATAACCCAAAACTTTAGCTCAGCCGCTAATGTCTTTTTATCTGTAACCAATGAATGCGGATCAGATACAGCCTACAAAACAATTTTAGACAATAGCATTACAGCATTATTTTCTTCTGATTATTTTTATGGCAGTGAACTTCCATCAATTATCAATTTTACAAATGAATCTTCCCTTTCTGCTACAAATTTTAGCTGGAATTTTGGTAATGGTCAATTAAGTTTAAATGAAAACCCTTCAACTTCGTACATAGAGAATGGAGAATACACTGTAACTTTAACTGCTTCAAATAATAACTGTCAAGACACTTATCAAGAAACACTTCTTTTTGAAAGGCCAAATACCGTTTACATACCAAATGTATTTACTCCAAATAACGACTTTACAAATGACGTTTTTACAATTAAAGGAGAAAATATTTCTAGCTTAACTTGTAAAATATTTAATAGATGGGGAAAAGAATTATATAGTTGGGATGCTATTGATGGAAGTTGGGATGGCTATTACGAAGGAACACTAGTTGCTGATGGAACTTATTTTTATATTTCTACAATTACTTGGAATAATGAATTAACAGAAACTTTAACAGGGCATATAACTTTATTAAAATAAAATGATTAAAATTAAAACTGTTCAAGATTTTCAAAAATTGGTATTAAAATTTTAATTATTCTTTTAATACCAATTTTTCTTTTTTTAGTAAACTAAATTTCATATTTAATTCGTTTTCAACATTTTGTTGAAAAATATTAATAGCTGCTTAACCTATCCTTAACAAATTAAACACCTAATTTAAGTAACTTTACTTCTGTAAATTATAAAATGATCACCTACAGGGAAATTCCCGAAACCATTTTATAATTATTACAGAATACAAATGCTTTTTCGAGTAATACTATTAAGTATTGTTCTTCTTATCTGCAGGAATTTACATTCACAAGCTACAATTCCGGTTTCCAGAGATACATGGTCAGGAGCGGAGCCAACTGGCTGGTCTAAATCAGGTACATCTACTTATGGAACTGATGTTTGTGGCGCATCTAATTCATCATCAGCACAATTTAATACTTCGGGCGATTACATCATCGTTAATTATAATGGTCCTGCTTCAGATTTAACTTTTTGTATTAAAGGTAATCCAAGCTCAGGATCAAACATTACTGGAACATTTACTGTTCAAGAGTCAATAGATGGAATTACTTATTCAGATGTAAATAATTATATAAACATATCAAATACAAGTAATTCAGAAACAGAAACATTGTCTTGCAACTCTAGATATTTAAAGTTTATTTACACAAATAAGACTAGTGGCAATATAGCTCTCGATGATGTTTCTATTTCAACCGGTGTTTGTAGTGGATCAAGCAATTACACTGTGAACTTTAACGGAAATGGAAGTGATGGTGGATCTATGAGCGATCAAACTGCTAGTAGTTCAACTGCTTTAACAACCAATTCATTTACACAAACTGGTTGTACTTTTATTGAATGGAATACAGTTTCAAACGGGAGCGGCACATCTTATTCTGATGGAGCAACTTATGATTTTTCTGCTGACATTACGTTATATGCTCAATGGAATTGCCCAGTTAGTTGTACTCCTATTTTTTCAGATGATTTTAGTGCAACCTTATCCCAATGGTCGAACACTACTGATTGGGCCATATCTTCAGGAGAACTAAATCATAACTTATCTGGAGTATCAGGTACAAGTTATATTTTTCACGACCTTGGTGTTCAAGATTTAACTACTAGTGATTTTGAATGGTCTTTTTGTATGCGAAATGGAAATTGGGACCCTTCTGGAAGTAATTATTTTGGTTATTATTTAATTTCTGATGGCTCAGATTTTTTTGGCACTCCTAACGGTTATACAGTTGGTGTTAATCTAACTGGAACCTCTGATTTAATTACTTTATATAGAGTTGATGCTGGTGTTTATACTGCAATAATAACTAGTGCTTATGATTGGAATAGTACTGATGATGTTTGTATAAGAATTACTCGTACCAGTGCTGGTATTTGGCAATTATACTATGATTCAGGATCTGGAGAAACTTCAGCAGGAACTCAAACTGATATAGATTATACCTCTGGACAATATACTGGAGGCTTATTTGAATTTTCAACAACCCGCGCTGGAGAATTATGGATTGATGATGTTAGTATTTGTGGATCAACACCACCTACAAATACAATTACTACTGGATCAGTTTCAGGAAGTCCTTTTAGTGTTCAATGTGCAGTAAGTGATAATGGAACAGTTGCTTTCACCTCTACAGATACTTTTGGTGCTGGTAACGTATACACCGCTCAATTATCAGATGGTTCAGGAAATTTTGGATCTCCAATTAACATTGGAACATTAGTTTCTACTGCTAATAGTGGAACAATAAACTTTACTATACCAGGAGGCACACCAAACGGAGCAAACTATAAAATAAGAGTAATTTCATCAAACCCATATGTTATTGGTAGTGAATCTTCAACTTTTACAATCAATCTAACAGATGGACATTGTGCTCCCCCACATATTACAAGTGTATTATTTAATGGTTGCGACCCTGTAGGATGTGGTGGTGAAGGAAGGTCTGAAATTGTTTTTGCTAACACAGGAGCAAATAGCGTTTTAGTGAATTCAGCTAATTTTGATTTAATCTATCCGGCTTTTCCTGCTTACGACCTTCTTGGTACAGTAGTTAGCAATAATTCAACTATCACTACAATGAATGATAGTGCTGCTTGTGGGACTGTATTTTATGATGCTAACGGACAAACTCTACCTCCGAATTCAACTATGTTATTAGTATCTTCAAGTATCTGTGCAGAAGTAAATTTTGATTGGTCAGGTTTATGCGGGCAAGGTCCTATTTATGTAGTTTTTGGACAATCAGCTGCTTCAACTGGAGACACTTGGCATGATAGTGGTAATTTCGGGAATTCAAGTGGTACGAAAGATTTCGATCTAGATATTACTGCAACTGATGGAAATACTTACTCTTATACTTATTCTTATACTTCTAGTAATCAAGGCGATGGTGAATTCGCAACTTTTTCATCAACTTCACCAGGCGGTAATGCTGTTTCTGTTGGAGTTTTAGCTGATTGTAATGTTACAACTGAAGTATTACCTATTAAACTGTTATTCTTTAAAGGCAAAAAAACAGTGTATGGTAATTTATTAGAATGGACAACTACTACTGAAATAAATAACGATTATTTCACTTTAGAAAGAGCAGAAGATGGTTTTAACTTTAATGAGATAGGAATAATAAATGGAGCAGGTAATAGTTCTACAAATCAATACTATCAGTTTACTGATGACAGAATAACAAACCCTATCAATTATTACCGATTAAAACAAACTGATTTTAATGGTGAATATTCATATTCTAATACAATTGCCTTAAGTACTGATTTATCAAACATGATTTATTATAATAATACTTCCAAAAAAATAGAAATTGGAGACATAGAGAATGGAACGGTATCTATTTACAATATACAAGGGCAACTAATAAAAACAATCCTTGCTAACAATGAAAATATTCCTTTAGATATTGCCAATGGAATGTATATCGTAACTATTCAAACAGCTAATCAGATATATAGTAAAAAGATTGTTGTTAGATAATTAATTTTTAAGACAAGACTAAAAACTCTTGCTCAAAAGGATTTAACTGCTCTATTAATTGTTCAATAAAAGAATCACCTATCAATAAATAAGCATATAAAAAATTGTCTTTACGCTCTTGTAATGAGCCATTAGGAAATAATTTATCTTTAATTCCTTTAATTTGATTAATAGCTACTTCCTCTTTTTGCTTTTCAGCTTTTATTAATCTTGCTTCAATATTTTGTAATGATTTTAAGCTTTTTTGTAGTTCTGCTTTTATCATTGGCTGTAAAGTTTGATCAATTTTACCAGCTTTCTTAATCACATCTTCAAAAACTAATTCAACTCCTCTCTCTTCTGCTTTTAAATCTAATATAATTTCAGCTCCTTCTTTTAAGTAAGTTTTAATTAAATCGTCTTCTTTAAGAAACAATTGTTTTGTTGTTAATCCCAATTTATTAATTTTTTTTGAGGTTCCACCATCTAATAATAGTGCTGAATTTCGTAAAACTAATATTGGATATGTTACGCCATTATTAGCGAACATCTCTTTTAACTGTAGCCAATAAGCCAATTCTCCACCACCACCAATATAAGCTAAGTTTGGTAAAATAACTTCCTGATACAAAGGTCTCATTACCGCATTTGGACTAAAGTTTTCCGGGTAGTTTTCTAATTCTTTTAAAATTTCTGATTCAGAAAATTCAATTTCCGTATTTAAAACTTTAAAATTTCCATCCTCAAAAACAATACGTTCACGTAAGTTATTTTTGAGATAAAATAAATTTATCTCCCTTGGGTTGACTTGCTTTTTAAAGCCTAAAGTTTCTAATTTTTCAGAACTAACATTAATACTTTTAAAATTAGTTTGATTTAATAATTCAGATTTGATATAAGATTGAAATGTTCTTTTAAGTTCTTTATCATCACCATCAATAATTACTAATCCATGTTTACCAAACAACTCATTTACTAATTCTCTTACTGCTTGGGTGAAAGTGTTTTTTGAATTGTAATATTTTTTTAGCTTTTGTATTATTTCTTCCAACCCATTTCTACCATTTAGGGTTTCTTGTATATCAGTAAAAACAGCCTCAATTCCATCTAACTTCATTCGTCCTACAGCACCTGTTTGGAGTGAGTTAATTAGATGTTTCTTTCCAAATAAATTAAAATGATTAATCTCTTCAAAATCATGATCTTCGGTAGCCATCCAAAAAACAGGAACAAAGTTTTTATCTGGAAAATTATTCTTTAACTGCTTTGCCAAATTTATAGTAGAAATAATTTTATAAATGAAGTAAAGTGGTCCTGTAAATAAATTTAACTGATGTCCTGTTGTAACTGTATAAGTATTCTGCTCTTTTAATCTTTCAATATTTTGCTTTACAGAATCAACAACACTTAATTCTTGGTATTGTTTATTTAACGAATCATATAAAACCTTTCTACTCTCATCTGAAAACTGTTTTTCTTCCAATTGATTTTTATATCCTTCAATAGAATGAAAATGGTTATAAAAGGGCTTTAAATTTTCATTACCTGAGATATAATCCAACATTAAGTTGGAAAAATAACCTGTTTGTTGATATGGAATTTTAATTTTATTCATTTACAACCTCTCCATACAAATCAAAATCAGAAGCTCCTGTAATAGTAACATTTGCAAAATCTCCAATCCTTACAAAATTATCTTTAGTACTTACTAGCACTTCATTATCAACCTCTGGAGAATCATATTCTGTTCTACCAACAAAATAATCACCCTCAACTCTATCAAATAATACTTTGAAGGTTTTTCCTATTTTTTGTTCATTTAAGCTAAGAGATATTCCTTGTTGAAAATCCATAACTTCTTGCGCTCTATCTTGTTTATCTTTTTCTGAAACATCATCAATTAAATCATAGGCTGTTGTATCTTCTTCGTGAGAATAAGTAAAAACACCTAAACGCTCGAATTGCATTTCAGCAATCCACTCTTTCATCTCTTCAATATCCTCTCTTGTTTCTCCAGGGAAGCCAACAATAAAAGTAGTTCGAATTGCAATTTCAGGAATTAAAACTCTTATATCATTAATCAGTTTAGTTGTTTTTTCGCGAGTCGCACCTCTTTTCATCGCTTTTAACATATTGTTAGAAGCATGCTGTAAAGGAATGTCAAGGTAGTTACAAACTTTTGGATTAACTTTCATTTCCTCAATAATCTCCATAGGAAATCCTGTTGGATAGGCATAATGTAATCGAATCCACTCTACACCTTCAACCTTAGACAACTCCTGAAGTAATAATGGTAAACGACGCTCTCCATAAATATCTAACCCATAAAAAGTAAGTTCTTGAGCAATTAATATCAACTCTTTTACTCCTTGCTTAGCTAAGTTTTTTGCTTGTAACACCAATTCTTCTATTGGTGTTGAAATATGCTTTCCTCTCATTAATGGAATGGCACAAAATGCGCATTTACGGTCACAACCTTCTGATATCTTTAAAAAAGCGTAATGACTAGGTGTAGTAATAATTCTTTCACCAACTAGTTCATGTTTATAATCAGCTTTTAATGTTTTTAACAACTTAGGTAATTCTCTTGTTCCAAAAAAAGCATCCACCTCTTTTATTTCATCCTCTAAACCTTCCTTATATCTTTCTGATAAACAACCTGTAACATACAATTTATCAACTTGTCCATCTTTTTTTGCTTCGGCATATCTAAGTATTGTATTTATAGATTCTTCCTTTGCATTATCTATAAAACCACAAGTATTTATGATTACAATTTCAGAATCATCTTGCTGAGCTTCATGCTCTACCTCGTAGCCATTAGCTTTTAATTGAGTCATGGTTACTTCAGAATCAAAAAGATTCTTAGAGCAACCCAAAGTGATGACATTAACTTTATTATTTTTTAAGGTTTTTGTTTTCAAGATGAGTGATTTTATAAAAGCTTAAAATTATCTAAAAAGATCGGATTGCCCTTACAGAATAAAGCATATATTTTTTACTGGGTAATTGGTACTTTTTGCTTCCTAACGAAAAGTCATGACCATAAGCTTGATGAACATTGTCAAATTTATTATACGGGTCCTCGCCACAATCAACATCTGTAGAACTCCAATACCTATTCTTGTTTAAAGATTCACCACCTTTTTGTAAAGCAGTTTCATTAATAATTGTACGATTTAAATACATTATATTTAATTCTTCTCTCGAAGGCAAATACCAATCATCATACAAAATTGAATCTATTAATAATTCATATTCATCACAAATAAGTGCTGCGAAAGGTATATCGCTTTTACCTACAAATTTAATGATTGATTGAGTATTCTCTTTCCCAGCATAAATTCCATCAAGAATTGCAACAGATTTTGTATTTCTTTCAGGGGAATTCATTGGTTCACCAATATATTTCAATTCAGTGTCCCATTGAGTTGATTCTGAAATATCCGATTTAGTACAAACTAAACCATGTTCACCCGTCTCATCTAACCAAAAGATGATTCCTCCATGAGCAAAATCTCCAATTTGATATTTTATATTTTCTTGAGAAAACGATTTTAAATAAAGAAAAACAATAAAAATTAGTAGAAACGTATATAACTTGAACATCTTCGTTCGTATATCAAATTATAATTACAAACATTACTTATTAGTCTTTAAACAATGAATCTACAAACTCATATTTATTAAATACTTGTAAATCTTCCATACCTTCTCCAACTCCAATGTATTTAACAGGTATTTTAAATTGGTCAGAAATACCAATTACAACACCACCTTTAGCAGTTCCATCTAATTTGGTTATAGCTAATGCATTTATTTCAGTAGCTAACGAAAATTGTTTAGCTTGTTCATAAGCATTTTGACCAGTTGAGCCATCTAAAACCAATAAAATTTCGTGAGGTGCATCTGGCACTACCTTTTGCATAACACGTTTAATTTTAGATAACTCATTCATCAGGTTAACTTTATTATGTAAACGTCCAGCAGTATCTATAATTACAACATCAGAACCTTTAGCTTTAGCTGATTGTAATGTATCAAAAGCCACAGAAGCAGGATCAGCATTCATGCCTTGCTCTACAATTGGAACATCTACTCTTTTTGCCCAAATTTTTAATTGGTCAACTGCTGCAGCTCTAAAAGTATCTGAAGCGCCAAGTATAACACTTTTACCTTGTTTTTTTAACTGATAAGCTAACTTACCAATAGTAGTTGTTTTACCAACACCATTAACCCCAACAACCATAATCACATATGGTTCTTCTTGTTGAGGAATTTCAATTTCTTTATAATCTCCAGTATTATTTTCTTCCAATAAAGATGCTACTTCTTCTCTTAAAACTTGATTTAATTCAGAAGTGCTAACATATTTATCACGAGCAATACGTGCTTCAATTTTTTCAATTATACGAAGAGTTGTATCTACACCTACATCAGAAGTAACCAATATTTCTTCTAAGCTATCTAAAACCTCATCATCAACCTTAGATTTACCAACTACTGCTTTAGATAATTTAGAGAAAAAAGTTTGTTTTGTTTTATCCAATCCCTTGTCTAAAACTTCTTTCTTTTCTTTTGAAAATAGATTGAAAAAGCCCATATGTCTAATAAAAAAAAAGCTTCTTTCTAAAGTGAAAGAAGCTTAAATCTATACAATTTTATTGAATTATTTTTTTGATAAAAACTCTTGTACTTTATCATTAGGCACAATACTTTCTTGAAAAGCATAAGCACCAGTTTTTTCCGATTTAACCATTTTAATAACTTTGGTTAAACTTTTTCCTGCTGTTTGTAACGATGCAACGGTTTTCTTAGCCATAACTTAATTATTTAATTTCTTTGTGAACAGTAACTTTTTTAAGTATAGGATTATACTTTTTTAACTCCATTCTGTCTGGAGTATTCTTTTTGTTTTTAGTAGTAATATATCTTGAAGTACCAGGCATTCCGCTTTCCTTGTGCTCTGTACACTCCATTATAACTTGTACTCTATTTCCTTTTTTTGCCATCTCTTGGTCTCTTTAATTTTTTACGGACTGCAAATGTAGTATTTTTTTTATAACAACAAATTAAAATCTAAATAATATTAACTTCTCTTTCTAAAGTTATATTAAATTTATTTTCAACCGATTTTATAATGTCAGAAGATAAGTCGAAAATTTCCTTACCAGTAGACCCGCCATAGTTAACTAAAACTAATGCCTGCTTATCGTGAACACCATAATTAGCGATTCTTTTACCTTTCCAGCCACATTGTTCAATTAACCAACCTGCAGCAATTTTAAATGTCCCATTTGATTGCTCATAATTAGGTACATCAATATATTTTTCTAAAATTTTATCTTTTACCATTTTAGAAACAACTGGATTTTTAAAAAAGCTTCCTGAATTACCAATTTTGGAAGGATTAGGCAACTTACTTTGTCGTATGGCAATTACAGCTTCACTTACATCTTTTATTGTTGGGTTTTTTATTCCTCTATGTTCTAATTCACTATTAATTGCACCATAGCTTGTATTTATAAGCGGTTGCTTTGATAGCTTAAATGTAACGGAACTAATAAAATAATTACCTTTTTCCGTAGTTTTAAAAATGCTAGTTCTATAGCCAAAATCACATTCTTGATTAGTAAAATTTCTAATAGAAAAATCTTCTAAACTAATCGCTTCAACCTCTTTAATAACATCCTTAACTTCTACACCATAGGCTCCAATGTTTTGCATTGGACTAGCACCAACATTCCCTGGTATTAATGATAAATTCTCTATACCTGCAAAACCGTTATTTACACAATATAAAACAAACTCATGCCAAGTTTCTCCTCCTCCAACATTAAGTGTAACATCATTCTCAGTTTCATTAACTAATTCTATACCTTTAAAATTATTTTTTAAAACTAATCCCTTAAAATCTTCTATTAAAAGAATATTGCTACCTCCTCCTAAAATTAGAAGGGGATCTTGATTATGCTCTAAAACTTCTTTTAATTCTATTTGACTTGAAACTTCAATAAATTTATTTGCTAGAACATCTATTCCAAAAGTATTGTAAGATTTTAAAGATATTTTTTGTTGAATAATTGCCATTTTATTTTTGAATCAGGACAACAGCGTAAGCTGAGACACCCTCTTCTCTACCTTCAAATCCTAATCTCTCTGTTGTGGTTGCTTTTATAGAAACATCGTCTTCTTCAATATTCATTATTGAAGATAGCACTTTTTTCATTTCTGGAATATGAGGGTTGATTTTGGGCTCTTGAAGAGCAATTGTTGCATCGATATTACCTATAGAAAAACCTTTTTCTTCAACTAAAGCAACCACATCTTTTAAAAGAATTTTACTATCTATCCCTTTGTATTTACTATCTGAAGGTGGAAAGTGAAAACCTATATCTCTTAGATTAGCTGCTCCCAATAAAGCATCACAAATTGTATGAATTAAAACATCTGCATCTGAATGTCCTATAGAACCTTTTGTGTGAGGTATCATTATACCACCCAACCAGAAATCAGCACCATCTTTCAGTTGATGTACATCAAAACCGAAACCAACTTTAATCTTCATAATTTAACTTATTCTCCGCTTTTACCTTGTTTTTTGAAGTCTTCAAAATTAAACATCAACGAAAATCTCATTGTGTTTGCTAATGGATTATTTTGAGTCATTGCTATTAAATAAGAAAAATCGACACTAAAAACATTCATTTTTAATCCTGCACCAAGTGTTACGTATTTTCTATTCCCTTTGGTTAAATGTTCATGAAAGTATCCTGTTCTAACTGCAAATTGCTTATTGTACCAATATTCCAAACCTGCAGATAGATTATACTCCTTAAGCTCTTCCGAAAACCCACCTGGGGCATCACTAAACGACTGAATCATACCAGACATTATTCCTACATTAGGATCTTTTCCAGATTCTATTACTTGCTCTCCAGTTGTATTATCAATTATTGGATCTCCTTTATCATCAGTTGCATAAATTGGAGGGGTTGGAACTAACAATTTATTTACATCTGTAATAATTGCAATAGAGTTATAATCATCCAATACAAAAGCTAAGGATTGTCCTAACTTCATATTAATAGGAATAAAATCTTTATTTGCGTCATCTGTATAAGATATTTTGGCACCTATATTTGAAACATTTAATCCAACATTAAAAATAACATCTTGTCCAAATAATTCAGCATCCTCATTCGTGTAAAACCCACTTACATCAACAGCAAAACTTGTTCCGGCTCTTGTTCCAGCTCCACTTACATCAATACCTCCAGTTAAATTAGAATAAATATATCTAGCAGCAATACCACCTGAGAAACGATCACTTAATTTTCTTGCATAAGCAATGTCAACAGCGAACTCTGCAGGTCTAAAATCTCCTAATGCATTACCTGTTTCATCTGTAAACTTAATATCTCCTAATGAAAAATAACGAAGAGAACCTCCTATTGCGTGGTCATCACCTAATTTTTTATACAAACTAACATAGGATAAACTAATATCTGGAACTAATCTTCTCAACCATGGAGAATAAGAAATAGAAACTCCCATTTCTTTTTCTATAAAAGCCATTTTTGCTGGATTCCAGTGTATTGAGTTTGCATCAGGAGAAGTTGCTACACCCGCATCTCCTAGTGCACCAGCTCTTGAGTCAGGAGCTATCAATAAAAAAGGTACCGCAGTTGTAATTGTGTTTAATTGTAAGGCTCCTCTATTAAGGTCGCTTTGTGCTTTTATTTGAGAAACTGATATAACAGTTAATAATCCTAATACTACTCTTTTCATTCACTTAAAAAATTATAAGGATAGCAAATATACGTTAATTCTTAAATCTGTTATCCTTTTATATAGAGATTAAAAAACGACAAGTATCTAACTTTATTGTTGTTATTATAAAATAACTAATTTTTCATATTTATCTGCCATCGATAAATTTTCAGCTCTAACTTTCAGTCGGTATACATAAACACCTCTAGCTAATTTATCTCCATATTCATCCAAACCATCCCAAGTTATTGAAGTTGATCTAAAACCTTCATTAAGAATATTTTTTTCTAAAGTTTTAACTAACTTTCCTGAAACAGTAAAAATCTGTACCTGAGCATATATTTGCTTATTCGCCTGATTATGCTCAAACCAAAACTCTGTATGCGTTGTAAATGGATTTGGATAATTATATACTCGATCTATAACAATATCTTTAGCTTTTTGAACCACAAATTCTGTCGTTACTTCCCTTGAGTTATTATAAACATCCCAAACTTTCAATGTTAACTTATGTCTTCCTTCCTCTAAATCTTTAAAAGGGAACTTTATCACACCTCTTTGGTAACTATTTAAATCAGCTTCATAGTAATCGTTTAAAATAAAAGCTTCATCTGTTTTATCATCAAGAACAGCAACAATATCATGTCCAATTCCATTCCCCACCATATTAATACCATGTATATCACTAACATAGGCCAACATATTTGGACTTTCATCTGTCAACCCTCCAAAAACAAAAGTCTTATCATTCATATAAAGTTCAATTTCAGGACCTTCATTATCCGCTTCAAAGTTCTGAGAAGTACCTCCAATATAAAAATCAGAAAAAGATCCACTTGCATCTTCAACTTGATTTTCGGCATAATAACTAATCTTTCCAGTTCCATAATTGTATGCTATATCTTTAGGCACAACAAAAGAGAAACTAAAATCACCATTTACGACGCTTACTTTTCCTTTAAAAAGCTTGTTAGTTTGTAAGTCAAAAATAAATGGAGTTCCTCCATCATTTGATAGCGTAGTTATTTCTTTTTTCTTATCAAAAACTGTAGGATAAATTATTCCATTAAAATTTGATAATTTTTGTCCATTCTCGTCTTGAACCTGACCTTCAACCGTAACCTTATCTAGAGCTCTAACTGTATCGATAGTAGCGCTTAAAAAAGCTCCATTAAATTTTTTTGTAGCAACATCATGTATAGGATATGCCAATCGAAGAGCAGGGTCACCTAAAAGAGTAAAATTTCTGTTATTTGAATTACTTGCATTTAAATTTTTAACCTCCATAAAAACATCACCAAGCCTAGGCATTTCATTGTTAACAGGTTCAAATACTTTGTCATAAAAAGTTTTATTTAAATAAAAATTTGGAGTTGAATAAACCAACCTTACAGTTGTCAACAAAGCAATTCCCCCTCCTTTATTTAACAATACTAATTCACCTGCGGAAGTCCTCTTAGGGTCATCAAATCGACTAAATTCACATGTTGCTGTTACCATCAGAGGTAAATTATTAGGATTTTCTATACCATTTATATCACTAACCGTAAAAACTCTTTCATGACCAAGACCGGTTTCTCCACCATGACCTGTATAATTAACAATTAAGGCACCTTCTTCAAAAGATTTGATTATAGCTTCATTAACTTCAGGGTATCTATTCCCTCCTGGTGTAGAAATTTGTTTATAAGCATCAAAAAATATTTTATCCTCATTATAATTTGGATTATCAATCTCCACTATTCCAGCTAATTGATTCGATTGTGACATATGAGTATTTCCATCCTCATCATCTCCTATAAACTCAATTCTATTCCTCCAATCTTTCATAGTCATAGCCGTATTATAATTTATAACTTTATTCACAACATTATCGGCTTCTTCAATAGATTTAACGGGAAACCTTCCAATCCCAAGGTCAACATATTCAGTTGTAGAAGACCATTTACCCTCATTGGGATCCAATAAACCAAAATAATCATCAGAAACTAAAGAACCTGTAATTGATAGAGAGTTAACAGATTGATATGTTGGGATAAAGTTTGTATTATCAGTTAACCTATTTTTATTATCGTAAGAGCCATCTCCAAATAAAAGTAAATACTTAGGCATATCATCTGAAGAAGTTGCTCTTTCATAGAACATTCTAACAAAATCTCTAATCGCTACAATATCTTGAGAGCCTGATGAAAATTCATTATAAATTTGGTTTGGAGTAACGATAACCACCCTCATTCCTTCTTCCCTATGGTGATTGGCTAAATCTTCAGCTTGTGACAAAAAAAGAGGATGACTAACAATTATCATATCTTGAGCAGATAATCCATGTAAATTTTGATTATTTACTCTTCCTTTATTGAATACTTGCGTTTTATAATTATTATTAAATGCAACAAAATGTTTTAATTCTGATGTTGAACAAGAAAAACTCGCTAAAGATCCTAAAGTAAAAAATTGTTCCTTAACATTTAAAGGATCTGTTACATCCCATATTTTAGAAATATTAGAAGCATTAGAAAGATTAAACTGACTAACATTACCAACACCAACTGACTGAGCATCTCGAAAAAATAGCTGATCTCCAGTCATCACTAAATTTCTTCTAACATTAAGTTCGATTTCATCAATCCAAGCAACAGAAGTTGAACTTGGTTTATTGTAAACTACATTAACATTTAACAAACTACTATTCGGTGTAAAAGTCATTGAAGCATTAGAAGCCGAAGCGTAAGGACCTGAATAATTTTGCAAACTGACGCTTCCAAAAGTTACATTAAAATTAGAGTTACTAACACCTACAGCAAAATTACTAGAGCTACTATACCTAGCTGCTCCACTAACACTTATTTTTGCAGCAGTACTTAAATCTATATTAGGGAAATTAAAAACATAATCATACGAAGTTTTTACATCAAAAACATCTCCATACCAATCTCTACCAGATTTAATTAAATTATAAAGATCTCTTTCGTAATATCCATAATCATTAAAGGAAGTTACAATATTGTTTGGAGAAGATAAAGATCCTTGTGTAGTTATTCTCTTTGGTGATTCTCCAGTATTGCTTACAGTTATATAATAAAAAGTAGTATCACTAAATCTATTTATCTCATGAGTGAAGATTTGATTAGACTGGTCATAACTCCATAAATTTGGCGATTGTCCATAGAATAAAACATAATCCTCAATATCAAATCGCCCGTCCAACTCTCCAAAAACTTCAATAGCATTTTGCTGAATATCATCAAATCTAAAGTCTGAATTTAATTCAGGTAGCATCTTACCACCATTACCATAAATTTTAATTGATTGTGGGTTAATGTTATCAATTTCTACTCCAATACCTTTTAAGAAAGAATAAGACAATTTATATACACCATCTTCAACAACACCAATTTTAAACCATTCACCAGAAGATAAAACTGAATTAGGTATAAAAGTTTTACTTGTTGAACTTACCGTAGATATTACTGGTGCTGTAACAACATTAATTTTATAACTTTTAATTTTCTGATAATTACCTGACACAAAAACTAAAGGCGTAAAATTAATTACTCCAAAATTTTGTTTTTTTTGAATCGCATTATAAAATTGAAGGTCTATATTATCTGATACATAAGTAATTCCGGCAATATTTTTTTCTAAATTAACTTGAATATTTTCATATTCAATATTAATAATAGAAACACTTACAATTCTTTCGTTATTAAGTTTTATCCGATGAGAAAAAAAAGCCAAAAAATCTTTGTCTTCATCGTAATTTGCATTTTTAAAGCTAAAAAAAGTCCTTTTTTCACCATCTAAAGTATTATTTTCAATATTGTTTTGCCAATCAATCTCCCCCTCTATAATTTTATTTCCAGAAAAACCAATTAATGGTAAAAATATGATTATCAACAACTTAAAAAATCTCATTGATTTAATTTTTGATTAAAAAAGTTTATAAAATGTAATATTAAAGCTAAATTTACAGAAAAACGTAACAATTTTTTATTTATTGTTTTTATAAGTATTGTAAATTTTATACATTTGAAACTTTGTTAAACATTTTTCCGTAAAATGTTTGATTCAAAACCTACTATATGTTGAGAAACTTTTTGAGTAAAATCTACATTGCCACAATAGCTTTATCTCTATTGTCAATTGATGCCTATGGTCAGGATCCTGAGTTCACACAATTTTACGCGAACCCATTATACCTGAATCCAGCATTCGCAGGTACAGCCCATTGCCCTAGAGTGTCTTTAAATTATAGAAATCAATGGCCTGGTATTAGCGGATCATTTGTTACTTACAGCGCATCATATGATCAGCATGTTGACGCTTTAAATGGAGGCTTGGGTTTATTAGTTATGAACGATAGAGCTGGTGAAGGAACTTTAAACACAACAAACGTAAGTGGTATCTATTCATATCAACTTCCAGTTACTAGAAGATTTTCTATTAAAGCTGGATTGCAAGCTACATGGGCTCAAAAGAGTGTAGATTGGAGCAAACTTACTTTTGGAGATATGATAGATGCTAGAAGAGGTTTTGTGTACAATACTAATGAAGTAAAGAGAGATGCTCCAGCAAATTATGTTGATTTTTCAGCAGGATTACTAGGTTTTAGCGATTTATATTTCTTTGGTGTTGCTGTAAACCACTTAACAGAACCTAACGAATCTGTGATTAAAGGAGAAAGCCCTTTACCTATGAAAATAACAATTCATGGAGGTGCTGTAATTCCACTAGAAGGTAAAGGAGACGCTGTTGCATCTTTATCTCCAAATGTCTTAATTCAAATGCAAGAAAAATTTACACAGATTAATTTTGGTATGTATTATAACAAAGGACCTATTATTGGTGGTTTATGGTATAGAAATTCAGATGCATTTATTACTCTAATTGGCTTTCAAACAGGAATAATGAAATTTGGTTATAGCTACGATATAACGATTTCAAGCCTAACAAACAAGACAGCTGGTTCTCACGAATTCTCGTTAGGACTTCAGTTTGATTGTAAACCTAAAAAAAGAAGATTCAGAACAATAAGTTGCCCTTCTTTTTAGTTTATCTTATATTTGTATTCAAGAAACTTAATAGTTATGAAATTAAAAGGAATAAATTACTTTTTGGCGATAATGTCAATTTCTGCTCTTTTCTTCACTTCATGTAAAAGAGAACAGTCTAGTTCAACTGGTTGGGAATATAACAATCCAAAAAATGGAGGTTTTCAAAAAGTTCCATATTTAGAGCAAGAAACAGGCCCTGGTTTAGTTCTTGTAGAAGGTGGACGTTTCACTATGGGTAGAGTTGAACAGGAAGTAAATTACGAATGGAATAATATACCAAGAACCGTAACAGTCTCTTCATTTTACATGGATGAAACCGAGGTTACTAATTTTGCTTATTTAGAATATTTATATTGGTTAGATAGAGTATTCAGTGCCGATTATCCTGAGGTTTATCATAAAGCTTTACCCGACACATTGGTATGGAGAAGTAGATTAGGATACAATGAGCCTTATGTAGAATTTTATTTAAGACACCCAGCATATAGAGATTACCCTGTAGTTGGTGTTAATTGGCTTCAAGCAAATGATTTCTGTGCATGGAGAACAGACCGAGTAAATGAAATTATTTTAATTAGAGAAGGACTATTTGAACACTATCCTAACCAAATTAATGAAGATAACTTTAACACAGAAGCATATAGAGCTGGGCAATACGAAAGTGGTAAACGTGTAGATGGTATTCCTGATTTAGATCCTAACAAAGAATATAGAAATGTTAGAATGGAGGATGGTATTTTACTTCCTAAATATAGACTCCCAACTGAAGCTGAATGGGAGTATGCTGCTTATGGGTTAATCGGTAATACTATTGACGAACTTATTCCTGATAAAAAATTATATCCATGGAATGGTCATGCTGTAAGAAACTCAAATGAAAATTATATTGGTCAGATACTTGCTAACTTTAAAAGAGGAAGAGGAGATAATATGGGGGTTGCAGGAAAGCTAAATGATAATGCTGATATTACAGCTCCAGTTTATGCTTATTGGCCAAATGATTATGGCTTATACAACATGGCTGGTAACGTTTCTGAATGGGTTATGGATACATATAGACCTCTATCAATGGAAGATAATGATGATTTTAGACCATTTAGAGGTAATGTTTACAAAACAAGATTATTAGATGAAGATGGTATTGTTGCAGAAAAAGATAGTTTGGGTAGATTAATCTATAGAGATGTAGATCCGCAACAAGATAATTTACAAGCTAGAAGAAATTATAGAAGAGCTGATAACATAAATCATTTAGATGGAAACTGGGAATCTAATATTAATTACGTGAATGCTGATATGGGTAATAACCCTGACTTTGCTAACGAAAACCCATTACTACAGATGTATCAATTTGGTGAGACTACTCGTATTAATGATAGATCTAAAGTTTATAAGGGTGCTTCATGGAAAGACAGAGCTTACTGGGCTGTACCTGGAACAAGACGATGGTTATTGGAAGATCAATCAACTGACTTTATAGGATTTAGATGTGCTATGACTAGAGTTGGTAGCCCGGTTGGTTTAGGATATTAACAATTGACAATTAATTATATTTTTAAAAGCTCGAACAAAATGTTCGAGCTTTTTTTATGTTTACAAAATGGAAATTAAAGAGTTATATAAACTATTTTCGAATAGTTCTGGGATTTGCACTGATACTCGTAAAATAGAGAAAGATTGCATCTTTTTTGCCTTAAAGGGTGATAATTTTAATGGAAACAAATTCGCTCAAAATGCGATTCTTAATGGTGCAAGTATTTCTATAATTGATGAAAAAGAATTTTTTATCAATGAAAAAACAATATTAGTTGATGATGTATTAAGTACTTTACAAAAATTAGCGAATTATCATCGAAAACAATTAAATATTCCTTTCATTGGTATAACAGGAACAAATGGTAAAACAACTAGTAAGGAATTAATAAATTCAGTTCTTAGTCAACACTATAATACAGCTTATACTCAAGGAAATTTAAATAACCATATTGGAGTTCCATTAACTATTTTGTCCATTAAAAAAGATTGTGAAATTGCAATAATTGAAATGGGTGCAAATCATATAGGAGAAATAAATGATTTATGTAAAATTGCAGAACCTAATTATGGCATTATTACAAATATAGGTACAGCACATATTGAAGGCTTTGGAAGTAAGGAAGGAGTTATTAAAACAAAAAATGAAATGTATAATTACATCTCTAAAAATGGCAGATTGATATTTTGTAATAATGATGATCCACTTTTGCAAAAAATATCTCTTTCGCTAAATAAATATACCTATGGTAAAAAAGAGGCTGATTGCACATCTGAGCTTCTGACAGAAACACCAAATATAAAATTGAAATGGAATAACCAGGACGTTAATTCAAATCTCTATGGAAACTATAATTTTTATAACATATTATTAGCTATTTGTGTAGGTCAATATTTCAAAGTTCCATCTAAAAAAATAATAAAAGGTATTGAAACTTATGTTTCTTCAAACAATCGCTCACAATTAATAAAATTGAAAGATTTAGAGATTTATTTAGATGCTTATAATGCAAATCCTTCAAGTATGGATGTTGCCATAAATAGTTTCGCCACAACAAAAAAATCAAACAAGTTGATGATATTAGGGGATATGTTAGAACTTGGAAAAGTAAGTGTTGACGAACATCAAAATATTATTAATAAAGCTTACGAATTAAGTATTGATACCATTTTTGTTGGAGAGCATTTTAGTAATGTAAAAGACAAATACAACTTTAGTTATTTTAAAAATAGTGAAGACTTAATTCAGCATTTTGATAAAAAAGTAATTAATTATTCATCTATTTTAATAAAAGGGTCAAGAGGAATTCGATTAGAAAAAGTTGCAGAATATCTACAAAAAAAGCTCCACTAAAAAGTGGAGCTTTTATATTTAAAACAAAAGTAATCTTATTTCAAAATAGATCTTGAAATAACAATTTTCTGAACTTCTGTAGTACCTTCATAAATTTGTGTGATTTTTGCATCACGCATTAAACGCTCAACATGGTATTCTTTAACAAAACCATAACCACCATGAACCTGAACAGCTTCAGTAGTAACCCACATTGCAGTTTTTGAAGCAAAAACTTTTGCCATTGCGCTTTCTTTATCAAAATTAATTTTTTGATCCTTTAACCAAGCCGCTCTCAAACATAACAATCTTGAAGCTTCAACGTCTGTAGCCATGTCTGCTAATTTAAATGCAATTGCTTGATGTTGGTGAATTGGTTTACCAAATGCTTCTCTTTCTTTTGAGTAAGCAATTGCAAGTTCCATCGCTCCAGACGCAATTCCTAGTGCTTGAGAAGCAATACCTATTCTACCTCCAGATAAAACACTCATCGCAAATTTAAAGCCAAATCCATCCTCTCCTATCCTATTTTCTTTAGGAACTTTTACATCATTAAACAATAATGTATGAGTATCACTTGCTCTAATTCCCATTTTGTTTTCTTTTGCTCCAACAACAAATCCTTCCATTCCTTTTTCTACAATAAAAGCATTAATACCTTTATGCCCTTTTTCAACATCTGTTTGAGCTATAACAATATAGTAAGATGCTGAACCTCCATTTGTAATCCAGTTTTTTGTTCCGTTTAACAAATAATAATCTCCTTTATCAATTGCTGTAGTTCTTTGTGATGTTGCGTCTGAACCAGCTTCTGGCTCTGATAAACAAAAAGCTCCAATCGCTTCACCTTTAGCCGCAGGAACTAAATATTTTTGTTTTTGTTCTTCAGTTCCATATTTTTCAATTCCCCAACAATAAAGAGAATTATTAACTGACATGACAACAGAACAAGAAGCATCAACTTTACTAATTTCTTCCATTGCTAAAACATAAGAAATAGTATCCATACCGCCACCGCCATATTTAGGATCAACCATCATTCCCATGAAACCTAACTCTCCTAATTGTTTTATTTCTTCCGCAGGAAAACGTTGTTGCTCATCTCTATCAATTACACCTGGTTTTAACACATTTTGTGCAAAATCTCTAGCAGCATCTCTAACTGCTAAATGTTCTTCTGTTAATTCTATATTCATTGTTAATTATTTATAAATTTGAAAGGAATACAAAAATAACTTTTTAATCTGATTTTTCAAACCTATGAATACGTATAATGTTATTGGTGTTATGTCTGGAACTTCATTAGATGGTCTTGATATTTGTTATTGTTCCTTTTCTATATCCAAAAACAAACAATGGTCTTACAATATTAATGCTGCAAGCACCATTAATATTAGTGATAAACTAAAAACTAAACTTATAAAAGCAATAAATTATTCAGGATTAGAGCTTTCTTTACTAGACAATGAATTAGGCGATTTCATAGGGCATTCTATTAATATTTTTATTAAAAAAAATAATATAAAATCTATTGATTTTATATCTTCTCATGGTCATACCATTTTTCATCAACCTCAAAAGAAATTAACCTTACAAATAGGAAATGGTGCAAACATTTCTTCAATCACTAAATATCCTGTAATTTGTGATTTTAGAACTTCAGATTTGGCCTTAAAAGGAAATGGAGCTCCATTAGTTCCAATAGGGGATAAATTACTATTTAATGAATATGACTATTGCTTAAATTTAGGAGGAATTGCCAATATTTCTTATCAAGAAGAAAAAAGAATTGCCTACGATATATGTCCGGCTAATATGGTATTAAACAAACTTGCAAATGATTTAGGTAAGGAATATGATGCTAATGGAGATATTGCTAGATCTGGAAAAATTGATAGTTCTTTATTAACTAAACTAAATAATTTAGAATATTATCAAACACCTCATCCAAAATCATTAGGTTTTGAATGGGTTGAAAAATATATATTCCCTATTTTAAATAATTATGATATTCCTGTTGAAAATAAATTGAGCACATTTATAGAGCATATTGCATTACAAATATCAAATCAAGTAACAGAAAAATCTACTCTATTAATAACTGGAGGTGGAGTTTTTAATTCCTTTTTAATTGAGCGATTAAAGAAAAATAGTAATCTTTCTATAATAATCCCTCCCGAGGAAATCATAAATTTTAAAGAAGCATTAATCTTTGGATTTTTAGGCGTTTTAAGATATAGAAATGAAATAAACACTTTGAAAAGTGTTACTGGTGCTCAATTTGATAATATTGGAGGATGTATCTACAATGCTTTAACAAATTAATAAAGTTTAATTATATTTGAGCTTTATTGAAAAAATCGAAAACCAACTCTATGAAAAATAAATTGAAACTTACTTTTTTATCAATCATAACATTAATAATTCCTGCGATTACTTTTGCTCAAGAAACAGTTGAAGTAGTAGAAAAAACGCTGAGCGATAAAATTAATGAAGTATTTACTCCTATAGTAGAAGTAATGGCTCAAGTTGTTTTTTGGAAACCATTTAAATATTTTGTTGACGAATCAAGTCCTTTAGCGAATATCCCTGTCGTAGTTTTGTGGTTAGTTATTGGAGCTGTATTTTTCACCATTTACAATAAATTCATAAATATTAAAGGATTTAAACATGCTTTAGAGCTTATCCGTGGTGATTACGACGATCCAAATGATAAAGGTGAAGTATCTCACTTTCAAGCTCTTGTTACTGCTCTTTCTGGAACAGTTGGGTTAGGAAATATTGCTGGTGTTGCTGTTGCAGTTACTGTTGGTGGCGCAGGAGCTACTTTTTGGATGATACTTGCTGGATTATTGGGAATGTCAACCAAATTTGTAGAATGCACATTAGGAGTTAAGTATAGAAATATTGATGAAAATGGAACTGTATCTGGAGGTCCAATGTATTATCTTTCTAAGGGTTTGAAAAAACAAGGTAAAGGTACATTAGGAAGTGTTTTAGCTATATTTTTTGCAGTTTTGTGTATTGGAGGTTCTTTTGGTGGTGGAAATATGTTTCAAGCTAACCAAGCTTTTGCACAATTAACTAGTTTAGAAGAATTAAGTTTCTTAAGTGAATATGGAGCATGGTTTGGTGTAATATTGGCAATTTTAGTTGGTATTGTTATTATTGGAGGAATTAAAAGTATAGCTAATGTAACTGATAAAATAGTTCCTTTAATGGTTGGAATCTATGTACTAAGTGCTTTAACTATTATTATCTTAAATATTGGAAACATTGGGGAAGCTTTTAGTGAAATATTTTCAGGAGCTTTTAGTCCAGATGCTGCTAAAGGTGGTATTATTGGAGTTTTAATAGTTGGTTTTCAACGTGCAGCATTTTCTAATGAAGCAGGGGTTGGTTCAGCCTCTATAGCCCATGCAGCAACAAAAACAAATGAGCCAGTTAGTGAAGGAATTGTTGCTTTATTAGAACCATTTATTGATACTGTGGTTGTTTGTACAATGACTGCCTTAGTATTAATTTTTACAGGTTATGCTCACGAGCCTCAAGGCTTAGTTGGAGCAGAATTAACTTCTGCTGCATTCGAACATGCTCTAGGAGGTTGGTCTAGATATATATTAGCCTTTGCCGCTGTTCTTTTTGCATTCTCTACAATGATATCATGGAGTTATTATGGAATTAAAGCTTGGACTTACTTATTTGGATCATCTAAAGCTGCTGATTATTCCTACAAAGCACTATTCTTAGGATTTATTGTTGTTGGAGCTTCTTCTACCCTAGGTGCTGTTATGGATTTTTCTGACATGATGATTTTAGGTATGGCTTTCCCAAATATTTTGGGTCTTTACTTTTTTGCTGGAGAAATTAAAGCTGACTTAAATGACTATTTTGCTCGAATTAAAAGCGGAGCAATTAAAAAGTTTAAATAATCCACAAAAATTACTATGGGAAAGTTAAATGACTACTTTTCTTTTTCTCGAGGAGAAAAAAACGGTGTGGTTGTTTTATTTTTCATTATCCTATTACTGATTTTCGGTATTCAATTTGCTGATTATTTCAATCTCACTAAAACAACTGATTTTAGTGAATTTGAAAACGCTATAAATCAATTTGAGAAACAAAGAGATTCAAATTTAAAAGTAAATAAAGAAACCTCAAATATTGAATTATTTAATTTCAATCCAAACATCATTTCTGATGAAGAATGGATAAAATTAGGTTTTGAAAATTGGCAAATTAAAATCATTAACAAATACAAATCTAAGGGTGGAAAATGGAAAGTGAAAAATGATGTTTCCAAAATTTATGGTTTAGATTCTTCAAATTATGAAATTTTAAAACCCTACATCTTACTCCCAGAAAAAATTGAAAATAATTCAGTAATAACTTCCAAAAAGGATAATAAAACTGAAATATTATATTTTGAGTTCAACCCAAACACTATAACAAAGTTAGAATGGAAAAAACTTGGTTTTTCTGATTGGCAAATAAAAACCATTTTTAACTATAAAGCTAAAGGAGGTAGCTGGAAAACAAAAGCTGATGTAAAGAAAATTTATGGCTTAGATGAAAGTAATTATTATAAGTTAAAACCTTTTATCTTACTTCCAGATAAATTTGATGAATCAAAGGCCACAAAAAAAGAAAAAGACTTTACTGAAAAAATAAATATAAATAAAGCAGATGCAAAAGAACTCACTAAGTTAAAAGGAATAAACTCTGAAAAATATGCTAATATAATTATCAAGTATAGAAACAGTTTAGGAGGATTTATTAAAAAAGAACAACTTAAAGAAGTATATAATTTATCAGAAGACACCTATAATGGATTTGAATCTCAGCTTGAATTAGAAAATATTAACCCGACACAACTAAATATTAATACTGATAAAATTAAGGATTTGACAAAGCATCCTTATATCGATTGGAAAACAGGCAATGCCATAATAAAATATAGAAAAGCAAATGGAAACTATAAATCAATAACTGATATTAAAAAGATTCATTTAATTTCAACAGAAACTTACCTGAAAATTTCGCCATATTTAACAGTGAAATAAATCGCTTTTTGCTTCTCCACTCTCTAATCGTTAATTTAGCCTTTTATCCAATTATTTATAGCTTTTTAGATGCAACGAATATACAGCTCACATTGGGCAGATTATGAATTAATTGATGCTGGCAACAACAAAAAGCTAGAGCGATGGGGCAATACCATTACAATTCGCCCAGAACGAAATGCGTACTTTACTCCTATTCTTTCTCAAAATGACTGGAACAAAAAGGCTGATTTTGAATTTATTGAGGAAACCTCTAATTCTGGTTATTGGAAAATATTAAATAAAAAAGCCAAAAAAAACTGGCAAATTGAATTTAAAAATTGCGTATTTAATCTTCAATTAACAAAATTTAAACACATAGGAATTTTTCCAGAGCAAAAAACAAATTGGGATTATTTAATTTCAAATTTAAATAAAGATGATAAGTTCTTAAATCTATTTGCTCATACAGGAGGCTCCTCGTTAGTTGCAAATTCTATTGGAGCTAATGTAAATCATTGTGACTCTGTTAAACAAATTATTTCATGGGCAAGAGAGAATATGGAAAGTTCTAATTTAAATGACATTTCCTGGATACTTGAAGATGCCCTGAAATTTTCTAAAAGAGAAGAAAAAAGAGGTAATAAATATGATGCAATTATAATGGACCCCCCTGCTTATGGAATTGGAGCAAAAAAAGAACGATGGAAAATTGAAACTCTCTTTCCTGAATTAGTGAAAACTTCCAGTCAAATTTTAAATAAAACAGGATTTTTAATTGTTAACACTTACTCTCCCAAACTAGGAGAAGAAGAAATAAAAGAAACAGTAATTAAATATTTTCCTTCAAAAAAAATAGAAATAAATAAACTTTGTATAAAATCAACCACAGGTAAAATTATTGAATACGGCGAATTAACTAAAGTCTTTTAAAAGTCATTTGATTAATCAGATTTATATCCTAAAATTGTATTTTATTAAAAAATAATATAAATGCTAGCAGAAACAATCAAACAAGTAATAAGAGATGTACCAGATTTTCCAAAGCCTGGAATTATTTTTAAAGACATTACTCCTATCCTATTAGATGCTGAATTAACTAGAAAAATAGTAAATGATATGGCTGAAAATTATAAAGATAAATGTATTGATGCTATTGTAGGTATAGAAAGTCGAGGGTTTTGGTTTGGAATTATGCTGGCAAATAAATTAGATATACCTTTCATTCCTATTCGTAAAAAAGGTAAACTTCCATACAAAACAATGTCATATAAATATGATTTAGAATATGGAACTGCTGAAGTTGAAATTCATGAAGATGCTTTACAAGACAACTGGAATGTATTAATTCATGATGATTTATTAGCGACCGGTGGAACTGCAATTGCTGCAGCTGAATTAATAAAAATGCAAAATGCAAATGTTGCAGGATTTAGCTTTGTTGTAGAGTTAGATTTTTTAGAAGGAAGCAAAAGTCTTTCAAAATATTCCGAAAATATTAGTAGTTTAGTACACTTTTAAAAAAATTATCGATGGATTTTAATGTTAGTGAAAATGAACAAATGATTGCACAAATGGTGCGTGATTTTGCAGAAAAAGAAATTAGACCAAACCGTTATCAATGGGATAAAGATGAACACTTCCCTATAGATGTAATGAAAAAAATGGGAGAACTGGGCTTACTAGGTATTTACATACCTGAGGAGTACGGTGGATCAGGTTTTGGGTACCAAGAATATACAACAGCTCTTATTGAACTTGGAAAGGTATGTGGTGGTGTTGGATTAAGTGTTGCTGCTCATAATTCACTATGTACTGGTCACATATACTATCACGGAAGTGAAGCTCAAAAAAAGAAATATTTACCAAAACTTGCTTCTGGAGAATGGATTGGTGCTTGGGGATTAACTGAAGCTAATACTGGTTCAGATGCGATGAGAATGAAAACTACAGCCGTTAAAGATGGAAATGAATGGGTAATTAACGGCACTAAAAATTGGATCACACATGGTCTAAGTGGTGATGTAGCAGTTGTATTAATTCGTACAGGTGAATTATTAGATAGTAAAGGTATTACTGCTTTTATTGTAGAAAAAGGAACCCCTGGTTTTTCAGCTGTAAAAATTATTGATAAACTTGGAGTTAGAGCAAGTGAGACAGCTGAATTAATATTCGAAAATGTAAGAGTTCCTGAAGAAAATGTTATAGGTGAGGTTGGAAAAGGCTTTATGCAAGCGATGCAAATATTAGATGGAGGAAGAATATCAATCGCAGCTCTAAGTTGTGGCGTTGCTCGTGGCGCTTACGAAGCTTCACTTCAATATGCTAAAGAAAGAGAGCAATTCGGTACGCCTATTGCGAATTTTCAAGCTATTGCTTTTAAACTAGCAGATATGGCAACAGAAATTGATGCAGCTGAATTATTAACTAGACAAGCAGCAGATTTAAAAAATAGAAAAATGCCTATGACAAAACAAGGTGCTTTCGCTAAATATTATGCAAGTGAAGTATCTGTTAGGTGTGGAAATGAAGCTGTTCAAATTATGGGGGGATATGGATATACTAAAGAATATCCAGCTGAAAAATATTTAAGAGATTCTAAACTAATGACAATTGGTGAAGGTACTTCTGAAATACAAAAAGTAGTAATATCTAGAGAAATTTTAAAATAAATAGTTGTCTATATTATTTTATTCCCTACATTTGCAGCCCTTAAAAAAATAAAAATATACAAAATACAATGATAGTAATACCAATAAAAGACGGTGAGAACATCGAAAGAGCTTTAAAAAGATACAAGAAAAAATTCGAAAGAACTGGTGTTGTTAAAGAATTGAGAAGTAGAAAACAATTTTTAAAGCCATCTGTTGTAAACAGAGCAGCAATGATTAAAGCTGTATATATTGAAAAATTAAGAAAAGCAGAAGAGTAAAAAAACTCATCTCTTCAAAATATTTGTAGTTTGCCTTGATAACTTTTTTTATAAATTAACGTTATTAAAGCAAACTACTTTTTTATGCAATATATTTCGTCTTTTTGCGACTATTTACTTCACCAAAAAAGATCCTCTCCACATACAGTCGTTGCATATAAAAAAGATTTAGAACAATTCTCACAATTTCTTTCATGTCAATTTGCCCTAACAAATATCACAGAAGTGAATTCACAAATTATCCGTTCATGGATAGTTTCACTTTTAGAAGATGAAATTTCTACAACAACAATAAATAGAAAAATATCCACATTAAAGACATTTTTCAAATACTTACAAAAGAACGAGATTATTGACAACAACCCTCTTCTTAAGATTATTACGCCAAAGACTAAAAAATCTTTACCTGTATTTGTAAATGAAAAAGAAATTTATAATCTTTTTGAAAATATAACATTTGGAAACAATCTTGAAGAAATACAAAACAAATTAATCTTAGAACTTTTATATTCAACAGGAATTAGACTCTCTGAATTAATAGAAATAAAAATCAATTCAATTGATCTAAATAATCTTACAATAAAAGTATTAGGTAAAAGGAATAAAGAGAGAATAATTCCAATAAGCAATAACTTAAAAAAAGAAATTGAAAACTTTCTAGAACTTAGATTAGAAATAGATTCAAATTATAACAATCTATTTTTAACAAAAAATAACAAAAAACTATATCCAAAGTTTGTATATAGATTAGTTAATAATTACCTTAGTATAGTTACAAAAATCTCAAAAAAGAGTCCACACGTTCTTAGACATACTTTTGCAACACACATGTTAAATAATGGTGCAGACTTAAATACTATAAAAGAAATATTAGGGCATTCAAGCTTGTCAGCAACTCAAGTATACACCCATAACACAATAGAAAAATTAAAAAATATTCATAAACAAGCTCATCCAAAAGCTTAAAAAAAGAGGAGGAAAAATGAAAGTAAATTTAAAAATCACTTCAGTGCATTTTGATGCAGACAAAAAATTAATTGAATTTATTCAAGAGAAAGTTGATAAATTAGCACAATTCTATGATAAAATTATAGATGGCGAAGTAATCCTTAAAGTAGAGAACAATCACTCAACTGAAAATAAAGTTGCAGAAATAAAACTTTTAGTTCCAGGAAATGACATCTTTGCTAAAAAACAATGTAAGTCGTTCGAAGAGGCTACAGACACTGCTGTAGAAGCACTTAGAAGACAATTGAAAAAGCATAAAGAAAAAATTAATAGAGTCTAGAAAAAAAAATCAAAATAATATTTGAATAATATAAAATCTTTTATACATTTGCAGACCTTTTAAAAGAGGTCTGTTTTTGTAAACAGAAAAGCCGATGTAGCTCAGCTGGCTAGAGCAGCTGATTTGTAATCAGCAGGTCGTGGGTTCGAGTCCCTCCATCGGCTCAGTTCTTTAAAGATATAGTATTTCGTTGGGGGAATACTCAAGCGGTCAACGAGGACAGACTGTAAATCTGTTGGCTACGCCTTCGTAGGTTCGAATCCTGCTTCCCCCACAAAAAAAAATTAGCGGGAGTAGCTCAGTTGGTAGAGCGTCAGCCTTCCAAGCTGAGGGTCGCGAGTTCGAGTCTCGTCTCCCGCTCTTTTTTAAACTTATATCGGTTTTAGCCGATGTAGCTCAGAGGTAGAGCACTTCCTTGGTAAGGAAGAGGTCACGGGTTCAATTCCCGTCATTGGCTCTTAAGGATAATAGTAGTGTAAATAATTAATTTTAATATAAATAAAATAAAAATAAACCGAAAATCATGGCTAAAGAGAATTATGATCGTTCCAAACCACACTTAAACATCGGAACTATTGGTCACGTTGACCACGGAAAAACTACTTTAACTGCTGCTATCACTACTGTATTAGCTAAAGCAGGATTATCTGAATTAAGAGATTTTGCTTCTATTGATAACGCTCCTGAAGAAAAAGAAAGAGGTATTACTATTAATACATCTCACGTTGAATATTCTACTGCAAACAGACACTACGCTCACGTAGATTGTCCTGGTCACGCGGATTACGTTAAAAACATGGTAACTGGTGCTGCTCAAATGGACGGTGCTATTTTAGTTGTTGCTGCTACTGATGGACCAATGCCTCAAACAAGAGAGCACATCCTATTAGGTAGACAAGTTGGTATTCCAAGAATTGTTGTATTCATGAATAAAGTGGATATGGTTGATGATGAGGAATTATTAGAATTAGTTGAAATGGAAATTAGAGAGTTATTATCATTCTACGAATATGATGGTGATAATGCTCCTGTAATTGCAGGATCAGCTTTAGGTGGATTGAATGGTGAAGAAAAATGGGAAAAAACAATCATGGAATTAATGGAAGCTGTTGATACATATATCGAAATGCCTCCAAGAGATGTTGAGAAAGATTTCTTGATGCCTGTTGAAGATGTTTTCTCTATTACAGGTAGAGGAACTGTTGCAACTGGTAGAATTGAAACTGGTGTAATTAATACTGGTGATGCTGTAGATATCTTAGGTATGGGTGATGAAAAATTATCATCAACTATTACTGGTGTTGAGATGTTTAGAAAAATATTAGATAGAGGTGAAGCTGGAGATAACGTAGGTTTATTATTAAGAGGTATTGAAAAATCTCAAATTAGAAGAGGAATGGTAATCGCTAAACCTGGATCTATTACACCTCACTCTGAGTTTACTGCTGAAATCTATGTATTGAAAAAAGAAGAAGGTGGACGTCACACTCCATTCCATAACAAATACAGACCTCAATTCTATATCAGAACTACTGATGTTACTGGAGAAATCTTCTTAGAAGAAGGAAGAGAAATGGTAATGCCTGGTGATAACGTATCAATTACTGTTAAATTAATCGTTCCTGTTGCAATAAACAAAGGTTTAAGATTTGCGATAAGAGAAGGTGGTAGAACAGTTGGTGCTGGTCAGGTTACTGAAATTATCAAATAATAAAGAGAATAATTAAGGCAACTAAAGGTGTCCCAAAACCGGGACACCTTTCTTGTCTTAATAATGTTTACGGGTGTAGCTCAATTGGCAGAGTAGTGGTCTCCAAAACCATTGGTTGGGAGTTCGAGTCTCTCCACCCGTGCAAAGAAAAAATATTATGGCAAAAGTTGGAACATACATTCAAGAATCTGTTGATGAACTTTTAAATAAAGTATCATGGCCTACGTGGTCAGAGCTTCAAAATAGTGCTGTAATTGTAATGATTGCATCGGTAATCTTTGCACTTATCATTTATGTAATGGATACTTCATTCAGTAATTTAATGAAATTGATTTACGATTTATTTTAATAAGAGACATGGCAGAGAATAGTAAAAAGTGGTATGTAGTTAGAGCCATTAGTGGAAAGGAAAATAAAGTTAAAAAGTACATTGAAGATGAAATTCATAGAAATGGACTAAACGATTATGTTTCTCAAATTTTAATTCCAACAGAAAAAGTATATCAAATTAGAAATGGCAAAAAAATAAATAAAGAAAGAAGTTTTTTTCCTGGATATATTTTAGTTGAAGCAGATTTAGTTGGAGAAGTTCCTCATGTTATTAGAAATGTAAATGGAGTTATAGGCTTTTTAGGTGCAGAGAAAAGAGGAGAACCATTGCCATTAAGGATTTCTGAAGTTAATAGAATTTTAGGGAAAGTTGATGAATTGGCTGAAAGTGAAGAAGAAATGACAATTCCTTATGTTGTTGGAGAAAACATTAAAGTTGTTGATGGTCCATTTAATGGTTTTTCTGGAACAATTGAAAAAATAAATGAAGAAAAAAGAAAACTTGAAGTAATGGTTAAAATTTTTGGAAGAAAACAACCATTAGAATTAAGTTTCTTGCAAGTAGAAAAAGAAAGTTAAGTTGTAATTAATCGTAGGAGTCTCATGCCTATAAAGCTTCCTATTGAGACGAATACAAACTAAATAGTAAGTAAAATGGCTAAAGAAGTAAGCGCATTAATTAAATTACAAATTAAAGGAGGAGCTGCAAACCCATCTCCACCAGTAGGACCTGCATTAGGTGCTAAAGGTGTAAATATTATGGAGTTTTGTAAGCAATTTAACGGTAGAACTCAAGATAAAGCAGGTAAAGTATTACCAGTAGTTATTACAGTTTATGCTGATAAATCTTTTGATTTTATAATTAAAAATCCTCCTGTTGCCATTCAATTAATGGAAGCTGCTAAAATCAAAAAAGGATCTTCGGAACCTAATAGAGTAAAAGTAGCTTCAGTTACATGGGATCAAATTAAAACAATTTCTGAAGACAAAATGTCTGATTTAAACTGTTTTCAAATTGAATCTGCTATGAGAATGGTTGCTGGAACAGCAAGAAGTATGGGAATAACTGTAAAAGGACAGTTCCCAGCTTAAATTGACAAATTAAAATTGTTTTAAACAATGGCAAGGTTAACAAAAAATATGAAAGAAGCTTTATCAAAATTTGATTCTGAAAAAGAATACAATTTAGGTGAAGCGGCAAAAATTGTTAAGGATATTACAAATACAAAATTTGATTCATCTGTAGATATAGCTGTACGTTTAGGAGTTGATCCTAGAAAAGCTAACCAAATGGTTAGAGGTACAGTTGCCTTACCTAACGGTGTAGGTAAAGATGTTAAAGTTTTAGTATTATGTACTCCTGACAAAGAAGCTGAAGCCAAAGAAGCAGGTGCTGATTATGTTGGTTTAGACGAATACATTGAGAAGATTAAGGGTGGTTGGACTGATATTGATGTAATCGTAACTATGCCAAGCGTAATGGGTAAAGTAGGTGCTTTAGGACGAGTATTAGGGCCAAGAGGTTTAATGCCAAATCCTAAATCGGGTACTGTAACTATGGAAATTGGTAAGGCTGTAGCAGAAGTGAAAGCTGGTAAAATTGATTTTAAAGTTGATAAGTTTGGTATCATTCATACAACTGTTGGTAGAGCATCTTTTGATCCTCAACAATTAGTTGAAAATGCTAAAGAACTTATTCAAACTATTATCAAATTAAAACCAACTGCTTCAAAAGGAACATATGTTAAAAGTGTTACACTTTCAAGCACAATGAGTCCGGGAGTTAAAATTGAACCAAAATCAGTAACGGTTTAATAAGTGAATAACTTATAAGATAGTAATTATGACAAGAGAAGAAAAAAATCAAGCTATTGAAGTATTAACTGAAAAAGTTAATAATGCTAACGTATTTTATTTAGCAGATATAGCTGGATTAGACGCTGAAAGCTCGTCAAAATTAAGAAGGTCTTGTTTCACTAATAATATTCAAATAGAAGTTGTAAAGAACACAGTATTAAGAAAAGCTTTAGAAAGAGCTGAAGGTGATTACGACGAATTATATGATACATTAAAAGGAAATACTTCCGTTATTTTTGCAGAAGCAGGTAATGCTCCAGCAAAATTAATTAAGGATTTCCGTAAAAAAAGTGAAAAGCCTGTATTAAAAGGAGCTTTTATTGATCAAGCAATTTACATCGGTGATCAAAACTTAGATTTATTAGTAGCTATTAAATCTAAAGAAGAACTTATTGGTGATCTTATTGCATTACTTCAATCTCCAGCTAAAAATGTTGTATCTGCTCTTCAATCGAGCGGTGGCAAATTAGCAGGAATTGTAAAAACACTTTCAGAGAGATCTGAATAAAAATAGTACGCACTCAATTTATAATAATTAAAATTTAAAAATTTTTAAACTCAAATAAAATGGCAGATTTAAAAAAACTTGCAGACGAATTAGTTAACTTAACAGTAAAAGATGTTAATGAATTAGCTGCTATATTAAAAGATGAATATGGTATCGAACCTGCTGCTGCAGCAGTTGCAGTTGCTGGTCCAGCTGCTGGTGGCGATGCTGCTGGTGGAGATGAAAAAACAGAATTTGATGTAATCCTTAAATCAGGTGGAGCATCTAAATTAGCTGTTGTTAAATTAGTAAAAGAATTAACTGGTTTAGGCTTAAAAGAAGCTAAAGAATTAGTTGACGGTGCACCAAAACCATTAAAAGAAGGTGTTGCTAAAGATGAAGCAGAAGCTCTTAAAGCTCAATTAGAAGAAGCTGGAGCTGAAGTTGAAGTTAAATAATTTCAACTCATCAATATAAAGGTTTAGATCCCTTCCGATTTTATCGGAAATGGGTCTAAACCATTTTGTGCTTATATATACTCCTAGTGAATGGACAACTGAGGCAATCTTTAAAAATTGCTGATTTACAAAGAGTTATATTAAATTAAGTACCAATTAGGTATAAAAATTAATATTAACTAAACCCAAGTTTACTAATGAATAAAGCGTTAGTTAAAAATCAGAAAGCAGAAAGAGTTCATTTTGCTTCAATTAAAAATCAGTTAGCTTATCCTGATTTTTTAGATATTCAACTTCAATCATTTCAAAGTTATTTTCAATTAGATACTACTCCTGAAAACAGAGAGAAAGAAGGTCTTTTTAAAGTGTTTAACGAAAATTTTCCAATTACTGATGCTAGAAATCAGTTCGTTTTAGAATTTTTAGATTACTTTATTGATCCTCCAAGGTACTCGATAGAAGAGTGTATTGAAAGAGGATTAACTTACAGTGTTCCTTTAAAAGCTAAATTAAAATTATACTGTACTGATCCAGAACATGAGGATTTTGAAACTATCGTTCAAGATGTATATTTAGGTACAATACCTTATATGACTCCAAAAGGTACATTTGTTATAAATGGTGCTGAAAGAGTTATTGTTTCACAATTACACCGTTCGCCTGGTGTTTTCTTTGGTCAAAGTAGACACGCAAATGGAACAAAATTATATTCTGCAAGAGTAATTCCTTTTAAAGGTTCTTGGATAGAATTTGCTACCGATATAAACAACGTAATGTATGCTTATATTGATAGAAAGAAAAAATTACCTGTTACTACTCTATTTAGAGCTATTGGTTTTGAAACTGATAAGGAAATATTAGAGTTATTTGACTTAGCTGATGAAGTTAAAGTAAGCAAGGCAGGACTTAAAAAAGTTGTTGGTAGAAAATTAGCTGCCCGTGTTCTTAAAACATGGATTGAAGATTTTGTTGATGAAGATACTGGTGAGGTAGTTTCTATTGAAAGAAATGAGATAATAATTGATCGTGAAACGATTATTGAAAAAGAACACATTGACGAAATAGTTGAATCAGGTTCTAAAACAATTATCTTACATAAAGAAGATGTTAATTCGGCAGATTTTGCCATTATATACAATACTTTACAAAAAGATCCTTCTAACTCAGAAAAAGAAGCGGTAGAACACATTTACCGTCAATTAAGAAATGCTGAACCGCCAGATGTTGAGACAGCTCGTGGAGTAATTGATAAATTATTTTTCTCTGAGACTAGATATGATTTAGGAGAAGTTGGTCGTTTCAGAATAAATAAAAAATTAGGTCTTGATTTAGATGAAAATGCTAGAACATTATCGAGACAAGATATTATTGAAATCGTTAAATACTTAATTGAGTTAATTAATTCAAAAACTATTGTTGATGATATTGACCACTTAAGTAATAGAAGAGTTAGAACTGTAGGAGAACAATTGCATAATCAATTTGGTGTTGGTCTTTCAAGAATGGCAAGAACCATTAGAGAAAGAATGAATGTTAGAGATAATGAAGTATTTACTCCTTCAGACTTAATTAATGCTAAAACACTTTCTTCTGTAATTAATTCATTCTTCGGAACGAATCAATTATCTCAATTTATGGATCAAACAAATCCATTATCTGAGATTACACACAAGAGAAGATTATCGGCTTTAGGGCCTGGAGGTTTATCTAGAGAAAGAGCTGGATTTGAAGTAAGGGATGTTCACTACACACACTACGGAAGACTATGTCCAATTGAAACTCCTGAGGGACCAAACATTGGACTTATTTCATCTCTTTGTGTTTTTGCTAAAGTAAATAAATTAGGATTCATTGAAACTCCTTATCGTCACGTAACAAATGGAAAAGTATCATTAGATAATGATGTAATCTATTTAAGCGCAGAAGAGGAAGAAAAGAAAATTATTGCACAAGCTAATGCTGTGATCGATGAAAAAGGTAAGTTCTTAAGTGATAAAGTTAAGTCAAGATCTGAAGGAGATTTCCCTTTAGCTGACCCTTCTGAGTTACACTTAATGGATGTTGCCCCAAATCAAATTGCTTCTATAGCAGCTTCTTTAATTCCATTCTTAGAACATGATGATGCCAACCGTGCTTTGATGGGGTCTAACATGATGCGTCAAGCAGTTCCTTTGTTAAATGCTGAATCTCCAATTGTAGGTACAGGGTTAGAAGGTAGAGTAGCTGAAGATTCGAGAGTATTAGCAAATGCTGAAGGAAATGGAGTTGTAGAATTTGTTGATGCAAATGAAATTATAATAAAATACGATAGAACTGAAAATGAACAATTAGTAAGTTTTGAAGGTGATTCTAAATCTTACGCATTATCTAAATTTAGAAAAACTAACCAAAATACTTGTATTAATTTAACTCCAATAGTTAAAAAAGGAGATAGAGTAACTAAAGGACAAGTTCTATGTGAAGGTTATGCTACACAAAATGGAGAACTAGCTTTAGGTAGAAATCTTAAAGTAGCATTCATGCCTTGGAAAGGTTACAACTTTGAGGATGCGATTGTAATCTCAGAAAAAGTTGTAAAAGACGATATCTTTACATCAGTTCATATCGAAGAATTCTCTTTAGAGGTTAGAGATACAAAAAGAGGTTTAGAAGAGCTAACTTCAGACATTCCAAATGTAAGTGAAGAAGCAACAAAAGACCTTGATGAAAATGGTATTATAAGAATTGGTGCAGAAGTAAAAGAGGGAGATATCTTAATTGGTAAAATTACTCCTAAAGGCGAAACAGATCCTACTCCAGAAGAGAAGCTATTAAGAGCTATTTTTGGTGATAAAGCTGGTGATGTTAAAGATGCTTCATTAAAAATTAGACCTTCAGTTAAAGGTGTAGTTATCGATAAAAAACTTTTTGAAAAAGCGATTAAAGATAGAAAAACACGTGCTGAAGAGAAAAACTTAATTGCTCAATTAGAGACTGAATACAATAAAGAAATGGCTCAACTTAAAAAAGAGCTTATTGATAAATTGTATGCCATAGTTAATGGTAAAACTTCTCAAGGAGTTGTAAATTTCTATAACGAAGAAATTATTGCTAAAGGAACTAAATTTAGCGTTAAAGTTCTTGAAAAAATAAATGACTTTAGTTTTATTGATTCTAAAAACTGGACTACAAGTGATGAAATAAATGATTTAGTAAAACAATTACTAAACAATTTCAATATTAAGTCTAACGAAATTTTAGGTGTTAATAAGAGAAAGAAATATGCATTATCTGTTGGTGATGAATTACCAGCAGGAATTATCAAATTAGCTAAAGTTTATCTTGCTAAGAAAAGAAAACTAAAAGTTGGTGATAAAATGGCTGGTCGTCACGGAAATAAAGGTATTGTTGCAAATATCGTTCGTGAAGAAGATATGCCTTATTTAGAAGATGGAACTCCAGTTGACATTGTACTTAATCCATTAGGTGTACCTTCTAGGATGAACCTTGGACAAGTATATGAAACTGTTTTAGGATGGGCTGGTCAAAAATTAAATCAGAAATTTGCTTCTCCAATATTTGATGGTGCATCAGTAGATGAAATCAATCAATTTTGTGATGATGCAGGTGTACCTAGATATGGTAAAACTTACTTATATGATGGTGGTACAGGTGAAAGATTTGATCAAACTGCTACAGTAGGAGTTATCTACATGTTAAAATTAGGTCACTTAATTGATGATAAGATGCATGCTCGTTCTATTGGACCATACTCGCTAATTACACAACAACCATTAGGTGGTAAAGCACAATTTGGTGGTCAACGTTTTGGTGAAATGGAGGTTTGGGCTCTTGAAGCATTTGGTGCTGCTAATATTCTTCAAGAAATCTTAACAATTAAATCTGATGATGTAAAAGGTAGAGCTAAAGCTTATGAAGCAATCGTTAAAGGAGACCCTATGCCAACACCTGGTATTCCGGAATCATTTAATGTATTATTACATGAGTTAAGAGGTTTAGCACTTAACATATCATTAGACAACTAAAATTATTTTGAACAATCAAACACCTGAATAATATGGCTTTTAAGCACGATAATAATACTAATAGTAATTTTTCAAAAATTACTATTAGCTTATCTTCTCCAGAAAAGATTTTAGAAAGATCAAGTGGTGAAGTTTTAAAACCAGAAACGATAAATTACAGAACATATAAACCAGAAAGAGACGGTTTATTTTGTGAAAGAATATTTGGACCTGTAAAGGACTGGGAATGCCACTGTGGTAAATACAAAAGAATTAGGTACAAGGGAATTATTTGTGATAGATGTGGAGTTGAAGTAACTGAGAAAAAAGTTCGTAGAGAAAGAATGGGACACATTTCATTAGTTGTTCCTGTTGCACACATTTGGTATTTTAAATCTTTGCCTAATAAAATTGGTTATCTTTTAGGATTACCTACAAAAAAATTGGATACCATTATTTATTATGAGCGTTACGTTGTAATTAATGCAGCTGAAACGATGAATAATGAAGGAGAGCCAATTCAATATCTTGATTTCTTAACAGAGGAAGAATATTTAGATGTATTGGATACTCTTCCAAAAGAAAATCAATATTTAGATGATTCTGATCCTAATAAATTTATAGCAAAAATGGGTGCAGAAGCACTTTACGAATTGCTTAAAAGATTAGATTTAGATAGCTTATCTTATGATTTAAGACATAAAGCTAACACAGAAACATCTCAACAAAGAAAAAATGAAGCTTTAAAAAGACTTCAGGTTGTTGAGGCATTTAGATCAGCGAATCTAAATATCGAAAACAAACCAGAATGGATGATTATTAAAGTTGTTCCTGTTATCCCGCCTGAATTGAGACCGTTGGTTCCATTAGATGGAGGAAGATTTGCAACATCTGACTTAAATGATCTTTACAGAAGAGTTATTATTAGAAATAACCGTTTAAAAAGACTAATAGAAATTAAAGCTCCAGATGTAATTTTACGTAATGAGAAACGTATGTTACAAGAAGCTGTTGATGCCTTATTTGATAACTCTAGAAAATCTAGTGCTGTTAAAACAGATGCAAACAGAGCTTTAAAATCTTTATCTGATAGTTTAAAAGGTAAATCTGGTCGTTTCCGTCAAAACTTACTTGGTAAGCGTGTTGATTATTCTGCACGTTCAGTAATTGTTGTTGGACCAGATTTAAAACTACATGAATGTGGTTTACCAAAGGATATGGCTGCAGAGCTTTACAAACCATTTATTATTAGAAAATTAATAGAACGAGGTGTTGTAAAAACTGTAAAATCTGCTAAGAAAATTGTAGATAAAAAAGAGCCTGTTGTTTGGGATATTTTAGAAAATGTACTGAAAGGACACCCGGTTTTACTTAACCGTGCTCCTACTCTTCACAGATTAGGTATCCAATCATTCCAACCAAAATTAATTGAAGGTAAAGCAATTCGTTTACATCCACTAGTATGTACTGCATTTAATGCCGATTTTGATGGGGATCAAATGGCAGTTCATTTACCATTAGGTAATGCTGCAATATTAGAAGCTCAATTATTAATGTTAGCTTCTCATAACATTTTAAATCCAGCAAATGGGACTCCGGTAACTCTACCTTCTCAAGATATGGTACTTGGTTTATACTACATTTCTAAAGAAAGGAGATCAACTAAAGAAGAAACTGTAAAAGGAGAAGGAAAAACTTATTACTCACCAGAAGAAGTAATCATTGCAAATAACGAAAAGGCACTTGATTTACATGCTTGTATAAAAGTTAGAGTAAAAGATGTTGAGAAAGGAGAAATCGTTCATAAAATAATTGAAACCACTGCTGGTAAAGTTATTTTTAACGAATTAGTTCCTGATGAAGTTGGATATGTAAATGAATTATTGACTAAGAAATCTTTAAGAACAATTATTGGTAACGTTCTTAAAATTACTGGTACATCTCGTACAGTTCAATTCTTAGATGAAATAAAAACATTAGGTTACAACATGGCATTTAAAGGAGGATTATCATTTAATTTAGATGATATTATGATACCTGATGCCAAAGAAATAATGGTAAAAGATGCTAATACTCAAGTTGATGAAGTGATGAATAACTATAATATGGGTTTCATTACTAACAACGAGCGTTATAACCAAATTATTGATATTTGGACACATACAAATACGAAATTAACGAATACGTTAATGACGAACCTTAAAAATGATAACCAAGGATTTAACTCAATTTATATGATGTTTGATTCTGGAGCAAGGGGTTCTAAAGAGCAAATTCGTCAGTTATCTGGTATGAGGGGATTAATGGCTAAGCCACAAAAATCTGGTTCAACTGGTCAAGAAATTATTGAAAATCCGATTCTTTCTAACTTTAAAGAAGGATTATCAGTACTTGAGTACTTTATTTCTACTCACGGTGCTCGTAAAGGTTTGGCCGATACGGCACTTAAAACTGCAGATGCTGGTTACTTAACAAGAAGATTAGTCGATGTATCTCAAGACGTTGTTATTACTGATGAAGATTGTGGAACATTAAGAGGATTAATTGCTACTGCACTTAAAAATAATGATGAAGAAGTTGAATCGTTATTTGATAGAGTTTTAGGTAGAACTAGTGTACACGATATTTATCATCCAGAAACTGAAGAATTAATTGTTTCTTCAGGAGAGGAAATAACTGAGATTTCTGCTCAAATTATTGAAGATTCAGAAATTGATGAAGTTGAAATTCGTTCAGTTTTAACATGTGAATTGAAAAAAGGTGTTTGTTCTAAATGTTACGGACGTAACTTAGCAACAGGGCGTATGGTTCAAAGAGGTGAAGCTGTTGGTGTAATTGCAGCACAGTCTATTGGAGAACCAGGAACACAATTAACACTTAGAACATTCCACATTGGTGGTACTGCATCTAAAATTACTGGAGAAAACAACGTTGTTGCTAAATACGATGGTAAGGTTGAGATTGAAGAGCTTAGAACAATTGACAAGAAAAATAGTGCTGGAGTTGTTGAAACTTTAGTTATTGGACGTTCAGCTGAGATGAAAATTATAGAACCTAAAACAGGTGTTGTTCTAGCAACAAATAATATTCCATACGGTTCTAAAGTTTTTGTTAAAGACGGAGATAAAATCAAGAAAAATGATATTATCTGTGAATGGGATCAATATAATGCTGTAATTCTTACAGAGGTTGATGGTAAAGTTGCTTTCGAAAACTTCGAATTAGGTGTAACTTATAAAGAAGAATCAGATGAGCAAACAGGATTTACGGAAAAAGTAATTTCTGAAATTAAAGACAAGAAAAAAATTCCTGTATTAACAGTAGTTGATGCTAAAGGTAATTTATTAAGAACTTACAACTTACCAGTTGGTGCTCACATTATTGTAAATGAAGGTGACAAAGTAACTGGTGGTGATATTTTAGTGAAAATACCTAGAACTGCTGGTGGTACTGCCGATATTACAGGTGGTTTACCTAGAGTTACTGAGTTATTTGAAGCGAGAAATCCTTCAAACCCTGCTGTAGTTACTGAAATTGATGGTATTGTTTCATTTGGAAAAATCAAGAGAGGTAACCGTGAAATAATTATTGAATCAAGAACTGGAGAAGTTAAAAAGTATTTGGTTAACTTATCTAAACACATCTTAGTTCAAGAAAATGATTTCGTAAAAGCAGGTTCACCTCTTTCTGAAGGTTCAACTACACCGTCTGATATTTTAGCAATTAAAGGGCCTACAGCTGTACAAGAATATATCGTTAATGAAGTACAAGAAGTTTACCGTTTACAAGGTGTGAAAATTAATGATAAACACTTTGAGGTAATTGTTCGTCAAATGATGAGAAAAGTATTCATTGAAGATCCAGGAGATACTTCATTCTTAGAAAAATCTATCGTAAACAAGTTAGATTTTATGACTGAAAATGATTGGATATATGATAAAATGATTGTTACTGAAGCTGGAGATTCTGAAATTTTAAAAGCTGGGCAAATTGTATCGCCTCGTCAATTAAGAGATGAGAATTCTAAATTGAAGAGAATGGATAAAAAGACTGTTGAAGCAAGAGAAGCAATTCCTGCAACATCTAGTCCTATTATTCAAGGTATTACTAGAGCTTCATTACAAACTGATAGCTTTATTTCTGCTGCATCATTCCAAGAAACTACTAAAGTTTTAAATGAAGCTGCTGTAAGAGGTAAAGTGGATACTCTTGAAGGATTAAAAGAGAATGTTATTGTTGGTAAATTAATTCCAGCAGGAACAGGGTTAAGATCTTTTAAAGACATGATTGTTGGTTCTCAAGAAGACTACGATCAGTTAGTAGCTGAAAAAAAAGAAGCTTCAGTTATTGAAGAATAATAACATTATTTAATTAATAAGACAAGAAGCTTGGAGAATTATCTTCAAGCTTCTTTCTTTAAATACAAAATGTAAAATATTATGAATCAAGATAATAACGAAAACAAGTTAAACATTGAATTAGGAGAAGAAATTGCCGAAGGTATTTATTCTAACCTTGCTATTATTAGTCATTCTAATTCGGAGTTTGTAATAGATTTTATAAAAATTATGCCTGGAATGCCAAAAGCAAAAGTAAAATCTAGAATTTTAATGACTCCAGAACATGCTAAACGTTTACTGAGTGCTTTACAAGATAATATCAATAAATATGAAGCAAATCATGGTAAAGTTAAAGACATCGAAGCTCAAGGTATTCCTTTGAGTTTTGGAGGGCCAACAGGAGAAGCATAATGAATTCATAAGAATATTATAACTAAAAAAAGGGAAGCTATTTGCTTCCCTTTTTTGTAACTTTATATTTAGATGAGTTATGATAAATTAAATATAAAAAGCTGGGCTGAGGAAGACAGACCTCGAGAAAAATTAGCTTTAAAAGGCAAGAACAGCCTTTCTGATGCCGAGTTAATTGCAATTCTTATTGGTTCAGGTAATAAAAATGAAACAGCCGTAGAACTCAGTAAGAAGATTTTATCATCCACAAACAATGATTTAAACCAATTAGCTAAACTATCTATTTCAGATTTAATGAAATTTAAAGGTGTTGGCGAAGCAAAAGCAATTTCAATAATTGCAGCTTTAGAATTAGGTAGAAGAAAAAAATCAAATGATAAAATTTTAAAACCAACAATAACTTCAAGTAAATCGGCTTATGAAGAAATTGCTGAATATTTAAGTGATTTACAACATGAAGAGTTTTGGGTTATTTATTTAAATCGTAAAAACGAAGTATTAAAAAAAATTAATATCAGTAAAGGAGGTGTAAGTGGTACTATTGCTGATAGTAAAATAATATTCAAAAATGCCATTGAAAACTTAGCATCTGCAATTATTCTTTGTCACAACCACCCGTCAGGAAATTTAAAACCTAGTACAGCTGATATTAAGCTAACAAAAAAAATGAGTGAAATTGGATTATTAATGGAAACACCTGTTTTGGACCATTTAATAATTGGTGAGAATAATTACCTTAGCTTTGCAGACGAAGGTTTAATATAATCTATGATAAACATTTGATACTTGTCTATTCACATAAACTTACTCAACGTTTAAAATATGTTTTTAATGTAATATTTAAAGACATTTTAAAGACTGAACTTACCTTCACTTCCAACATTGAAGAGTTTGAAGATAGCGATTTACCAAAAATTAATTATAGCACTCAAAAATTAAATTCAGGACTTTATTTCCAATCATCGCAATTTTTATTTGAAACAGGAATTAAAGAGCAAAACATAACTATTAATACCTACAAAGATTATCCCTGTTTTTTTAGTGTTGGTAAAGATTCTACATTTCCTTTTGATGTATTTGCAGCAAGTTTTTATTTAGTTAGCAGATATGAAGAATACTTACCACAAATAAGAGATCATCATGATAGATTCACAGCTAAGGAAAGCCTAGCATTTCAAAATGGCTTTTTAAAAATACCTTTAGTTAATATTTGGGCAAATTATATTGGATCAAGTATTACTGAATCATTTCCTGATTTAAAATTTCCTGAACTAAAATTTAAATACACTTCTTCAATTGATATTGATAATGCTTTTGCTTATAAACACAAAGGGTTTTTAAGAATAGTAGGAGGACTTTTAAAATCCTTTCTTAAAGGAAATGACTTTAAGGAGCGTTTAAATGTTTTATTAAAAAAAGAGCAAGATCCTTACGATACTTTTACTTATCAGTTTGAAATTCATAAAAAGCATAATGTAAAGCCTATTTATTTTTTCTTATTAGGAGATTATGCTTTAAACGATAAAAATATACCAGTAAAAAATAAAAGCTTTCAATCGTTAATAAAATCAATATCCGATTATTACGAAGTTGGAATTCATCCATCCTACTCTTCTAATAATGATGTAAATATTTTAACAAAAGAAATTAATCGATTACAATCTATAACGCATCGTAACATTAATAAAAGTCGACAACACTTTTTAAAACTTAGCCTGCCTTATACTTATCGAAATTTAATTGATAATGATATTACACATGATTATACAATGGGTTATTCAGGTCAAGCAGGATTTAGAGCAAGTATTTGTTCTCCATATAAATTCTATGATTTAGATAATGAATCTCCAACAGATTTAACTATTCACCCTTTCGCAGTAATGGAAGCAACTTATAAATATTATCTGGAAAAAAAGCCTGAAGAAGCTTTAAAAGATATTTTAGAACTAATGAATTCTGTTAAAAATGTTAATGGAACATTTATTAGTGTATGGCATAATGAATCGCTATCGAATAATGGAATTTGGAATGGTTGGAGAATGGTATATGAAGAAATGTTAAAAGAAGCAACAAATTAGAAAATCTATGGAAATCGTTAATTTAGGTAAGACAAACTCTATTTTCAACCAATATATTGCTGAAATAAGAGATGAGAACATACAAAAAGATAGTATGCGTTTTAGACGAAACTGTGAACGTATGGGTGAAATATTTGCTTATGAAATTAGTAAACGCCTTGATTATGTAGATCAAGAAATAACTACTCCATTAGGAAATTCTAATATTAATTTATTATTTGAACAACCAGTACTTACTACAATTTTAAGAGCTGGTTTACCTGTACATCAAGGTTTTTTAAATTACTTTGATAAAGCCGAAAATGCTTTTGTTTCTGCATACAGAAAGCATCATAAAGACGGCTCTTTTGATATAGAATTAGAATACTTAGCTAGTCCAGATTTAAATGATAAAACTATTATTCTTTCTGACCCAATGTTGGCATCAGGATCTTCTATCGTTGTTACATACAAGGCATTATTAGAAAAAGGAAATCCAAAAAAAATACATATAGCAATTTTAATCGCTAGTAGACAAGGCTTAGAATACGTTAAAAGGTTTTTACCTGAAAACACTACCATTTGGGTTGGTGCAATTGATGAAGAGCTTACTGCTCAATCATACATCGTTCCAGGATTAGGTGATGCTGGTGATTTAGCTTATGGTCCTAAAGAATAAAAAATGACTCTATTTTTTGAAATATTATTACTACTTCTATTTAGTGCTACTAAATTTTTATTTGCAGTAGGATATATGCTTACAGATAAAGGGTATAGTTATTCTTTTACCGTTATTACTTTAATTATCGGAGGTAGCCTAGGTGTTTTTATTTTTACTTTTTTTAGTGATTGGCTGAACAAACTAATTAATAGATTTATAAAACCAAAGCCATCAAAAAAAGTGTTTACTCGAAAAAATAGATTTATCGTTAAAATAAAATCTAAATATGGCTTGTATGGAATTGCTTTTTTATCACCTATAGTATTTTCAATTCCTATTGGGTGCTTCTTAGCTTCTCGATTTTATAATTCCCACAAAAAGAATATAACAGCTATGCTAATTGCTGTATTTTTTTGGTCACTAGTTTTGCCCTTAATAAAAGTTTATTGGTAAAACTAATCTAAACTCTTTTTATTGAAAATAACATATCCAAAGTGGAATAAAAAGCTCCAGTTATCAGTAGCTCTATCATAATAATTTAAGTTTAAAGCAATTGGTCCTATTGGGGTATAATAGACTAATGATGAGGAGGCCATATATTGTGTATTCGTCCACTCTTTACTATAATATGCTTTTTGATTAACATCTGATAAAATATTTTGATAAGGTTGAAATGCATAACCTTCAAGCCTAAGTTGAAACTTATTAAAAAGGTAATAAATATTTTTAACTCCAAAAGCTATGTAGCTATGTGCTCTTAAATTTTGATTAAATACTGTTCTATTTTCTGTAAAAGGCTGGAAATCTGGTGATGCTAAAAGTGTTGCGGTGTAATTACTAAAAAATGGTTGATTTGAATAAACACCTTCTCCAAAAAGCCCAAATCTTACATTATGCTTTACGTTAAAATATTGTTCATAAGAGACCTTTATTTGCCCCCACTCAATATTATTTTCTATCGTTTCTGTATTATTAGATGTAGATCCAAAAATGGTTTCTTCTTTTCCTTTAACGTACTTATAATTAATTGCAAAAAAACTTCCTTCTGAGGAGTATTGTTTTCTATTTAACGAATTTCTTTCATATTTAATTCCACCTAATATATTTGTAAAGTGAGTTTCATCTGTAGTATCAGTCGATAGGAAATTTTTTGTTTGATAATACTCGTTGGTAAAATCTCCTGTTGATCCTTCAAAAACTAATTTTCCTTTATAAAATACAGGTAACCCAATTTCAGTCTTTGCATACATGTCATTATTAACTAAAAAGGAAGGTTTTTTATCTTCAAAAAAAACATTGTTACTCTTATAATAATCCCAATTACCCATATTAAATGTATTCTTCCAATAAAAAGGTATTACAAAAGGAATATCAAGTCTAAATCCAGTTTGTATTGAGTTATGAAATCTTCCAAAATAAGTATTTGCCAAAAAAGTCAAAGCAGCCTTATCTAATAAGTTATACTGAAGCCCTATAAACCCTTCACTTATTGGCCTAGAAGAAATTAATCCGCCAACAGAAACAAACAAATCTTTTTCCTTTTTAGCATTTAGCTTTAATGTATAATACCCCGATGTATCATTAAATTGAACTTCAGGACGAATCGACTTAATTTTATCATCAGATAATAACTTAATATACTCAGGCTTTAATTTTTCTGGTGAAATCGTTTTATTTTTTAATCGTAGTGAATTTTTTATATAACTATTTTGATTTACTTTCAATCCATCAACAACAACTTTATTAATTATAAAATTTGGCAACTCTTTTTTATATTGATCTCTCTTATTAATAGTTTCTGATTTAGATCTGTAATCTTTAACTTCTTTTCGAATTTCAACTATTTTAGAAACAGTTGCATCGTACCCTATTTTTATTAATTTTTCATTATTGTCAAAATTGAAAGTAGCATTATCTGTTACATTAGGTTCTATCATTAGCCCTTTGCCTTCCGGTATAACATACTTAGTATCATTTGTAACAATTGTTTTAATTTGAGAAACGATATTATCTTCATGTGGCTTCTCAAAATTGAATGAAACATTACTACCAATTATAAAATCTGGATTAAAATCTTCTTCCATAACATTTGCCGGAAAGTTATTATATAGCCCCCCATCAAATAGCAGCATATCATTATATGTAACAGGTTTTAAATAAAATGGATAAGCCATCGATGCTCTAACAGCAGTGGTTAATTTCCCATTAGAAAAAACTATTTCTTTTTTTGATATAATATCAGATGCTACGCATCTAAAAGGAATAAATAAATTATTAAAATCTTCTTTAGCATAAGTTGTAGAGGGGGAAAAAAATGAAAGTAATCCGTAATTAATTGTGCTGGATGAAACTAAGTTTGTAGGTAAATTAAATTCCCAAAGTGTATCTGTAGAAAGTTTTAATGTTATAAGAGACGCATCATCTTCCTTCTTTCTTAAATAATAAGAATAATTATTATCTACGCTTCCAGTTGTCCAATTTTGAAATTCATCAGATAAGAAAAATGCTTCTATTTCTTCTGGTGAGTAACCTGTAGCATATAAAGCACCAACAAGAGCTCCCATCGAAGTACCGGTAATATAATCTATTGGAATCCCATATTCTTCTAATGCCTTAATAACACCAACATGCGTTATTCCACTAGAGCCTCCCCCACTCAATACCAAACCTACCTTCTGAGCAGATAAACTTATTGTTGAAAACACAATAAATAGAGGTACTAATATATTTTTAAGACTAAAAATGATTCGCTTTTTTAATTTAGCCGAAGTTAAGAGATTTTATCGTTCAAGTCAATAAAGTATTTTACTGATTTTAAGAGTCTTGAACCATACCATGAAAACATTTCTCCATCAACTAATAAAACTTTAGAACTAGGACATAATTCTTTAAACTTTTTAATGTCTTTTTCTTTAAAAGGATAGGGTTCTGAGGATAAAAAAATAAAATCAGGATTTAGTTTCTGTAATTGTGTTTCGCTTACTTCTGGATATCTATTTCCTAAATCAATGTGTTTAAAACCACTCCTATTTAACATATCATTTATAAAAGTATTCGACCCAATGGTCATATATGGATTTTGCCAGATAAAATACAACACTTTATTTTTCTTATGTTCAATTGATTTTAATTTTAAAAAATCACTTTTTATCTTATGTATAATTTCTTTTGCTCTAATATCAGTTTTCGTAATCTTACCTGTAGTTTCTATCATGTTTAAGCTATCTTCTAAATTGTAAATATCAGAAGTGTAAACTGGATATATTTTTTGTAATTCTTCAATTTCTGATTGAGTATTCTCTTCTTTGTTGGCTATAATTAAATCAGGCTTTAAAGCTTTTATTTTTTTATAATTTACTGTTTTTGTACCCCCAATCCTGTTTTTTGAGTTAAACCATTTGCTAGGATGTATGCAAAATTTTGTAATACCAACAACTTCCTCATCCAAACCTAAATCAAATAATAATTCTGTTTGTGATGGTACTAAAGATATAATTCGTTTAGGAGTTGTTTCCAACTCAAATTTGTGATTGATTTGATCTGTAACTAACATTTTATTACTAAAATATTTTTAGTGTTCTTCTCAATTTTAAAAGTATCATTTATACGATACCCAACTACCCAGATAATTTTATTTTTTTGAGTTAATACTTTTATATTCTGCTTTGTTAAAACATCTATTTTATTATCAATAAAAAAGTCACTTAGTTTCTTTTTCCCTTTCATTCCTAAAGGCTGAAAAGTATCTCCTTCTTTCCAATTTCTTAATACTAAAGGAAATTTTATTTTATTTTCATCCAAATAAGCATAATTGCTAGATTTATTGATTTTGATGCCTTTATCATTACAATAAACCTCAACAAAAAAACCATTTTTACTTAATTCATCAATATTGTGTATGATTATTTCTTTATTGCTTTCTATACTAATTTCTGATAATACTAGCTTATCTCTGTCCTTTAGGATTTGATGAGTTTTACTCAAAAATATTTTACCTGATTGCTCATCAAATGCATCTATAATATTATTGAAATCAGTACCATTAAATCCAAAATCTTTTAGAAAATAATATAAATAAGTTATGCTATTTTTTAAGCTTTTTAACTTACTAATATCAAACAAAATTCTATTTCCATTTTGCTCAGTACATTTTTTAAATTCTTCTTGAATTTTTTCGGCTAAAATAAATTCTGTGCTAGCTATATAATTAGCTGTTTGATTTAAGTTCTCAATTAAGTTTGGATTTATATTTTCCAATAGAGGAATAACATCTAATCGAACAAAATTTCGTGTGTATTTATTATTTTGATTGGATTTATCTTCACGATATTCAATATTATTTTTGGCGACATAATCTTCTATCTGCTCTCTCGTAAAATCCAATAGCGGTCGAATTATTTTACCTGATTTTTTATTAATACCATGTAAACCAGACAAACCAGTTCCTTTTGTTAAATTTATTAGCATTGTTTCTGCAACATCATTTTTATGATGTGCTGTTGCTATATAATCTATATCATGTTTTAGTCTAATCTCTTCAAACCAATCATATCTTAACTTACGAGCTGCCATTTGAATAGAAATTTTATTCTTTTCTGCAAACTCTGTTGTATTGAATGATTTGGAAAAAAAAAGAATATTATTTTGTTCAGAAATTACTTTTACAAATTGTTCATCAGCATCAGATTCTGCTCCACGTAAATTAAAGTTACAATGTGCTACCGAAATATTAAAACCTGCTTTGTAAAACAAATCAAGCATAGCCATAGAATCTTTACCTCCGCTTACGGTTAATAAGATTTTAGCTGAATTACTAAACAGATTAGATTTTTTAATATGGTTGATAAAATCTGTTAACATAGTACTGCAAACATTGCTTTAGCTTTTAAAAGACATTCTTCATATTCTTTTTCGGGATCTGACAAAATGGTGATTGCTCCACCTACAAAAAATGATAAATAATCAGTTTTTTGATTATACAAAATACTTCTAATTACTACATTAAAATCAAAGTTTCCTAATGAGTCAATATAGCCAACCGCCCCAGAATATAATCCTCTCTTGGCTGTTTCATATTCTTCAATTAATTCCATTGCTCTAACTTTTGGAGCTCCTGTCATAGAGCCCATAGGGAAAGTCGCTTTTAAAATTTCGTTAAAATCTGTATTATCCTTTATTTCAGCTTTAACAGTTGATATCATTTGATGAACTTGAGGAAATGTATAAATACCACATAATTCATCAACATGAACCGTATTTTTATTTGCAATTTTAGCAAGATCATTTCTTACCAAATCTACAATCATAATATTCTCACTTCTTTCTTTTTTATCTTTTAGCAATTCTTGTTTTAATTGCTCGTCTTCTGCCTTATTTTCTCCTCGCTTTATTGTTCCTTTTATTGGTTGAGAAAATATTTTATTTCCTTCTTTTTTTATAAATCTTTCAGGAGAAGCTGATAATAAATAATTGCCGTTATGTTTTACATAACAAGAAAAAGGTGTTGGAGACTTTTCATTTAATTTAAAGTAAATATCAATTGGGTTTATGGATACATGCTCAGCATAAAATTCTTGGCAAAAATTAACTTCATAAATATCTCCTTGCTGAATGTGTCGCTTTAATTTATTTATTTTTTCAATATAGCTAGTCTTACTTATACGTGGTGTTATTTTTATGTTTTGCTTAACTGCTGTTTTTACATCAACTTTAATAATTTCATCAATTATTTTTGACACATGCAATTTAGAATATAAACCATCATCATAAAAAAGTTCTAACTCATTTTCAGAAATTAAAAACAATAATTCTGGAGTAAAAAAGTGTTTTTCAGGAAAAGAAACATTACAAGTGTTTTTAGAGCTTAATTTGGGTTCAACTTTATTCTTGTAATCGTAACTTATAAAACCAAATTGCCAATCTTTTAAATCTAAATTATTGGTTTTAGCTACTGCAATTAAGTTGCTATCATTATTATTAGAATTTAAAAATATTACATTTTCGAACTCCTGAAAATAATACAATACCTGTTGTTGAAACTTTTCTCTCTCTGTAATTCTTGAAATAAAACTTTCCAAAAGTTTAAGCTTTTAACTGCTTATCTAAAATAGCTAAACCTTCCTCAAAAGAGCATGGTGAATATTCTAAGTCAGAATAAGCTTTATCTAAAATAAAACCTGTTCTAGGAGGTCTTTTTGCTGCTTGGTTTAACGATGAAGATTTTATTGGTGAAATAATCGATTTATCCAATCCATAAAAATCAGCAACTCTATTTACCAATTCTATAATACTCATTACATCTTTACCCGAAATATGATAGATACCAGTTGCTTGCTTTTCAGCAATTAACCAACATCCCATAGCTAAATCTTCGGCTAAAGTTGGTGAACGGAATTGATCATCTACTATTGTTAAAGGATTTCCTTTTTCTAAAGCTTCTTTTGCCCACAAAACGATGTTAGAACGACTCATGTCTTCAACCATACCATACACAATTATAGTACGAGCTATACTCCACTTTGTTTTTGCTTTTTGTACTAATTTTTCAGCTTCATATTTCGTCTCTCCATAGTAACTTAAAGGATTAGGAGTGTCAGACTCTTTATAAGGCCCATTTTCGCCATCAAATATAAAATCAGTAGAAAGATGTATATAGTGTGATTGATGTTTCTCAGCGGCTTTTATTTGATATTTTACTGCATTTACATTTAAATCCCAACACAACTCTTTATCTGATTCACAGGCATCAACATTTGTCATTGCTGCTGTATTAATAACCGTATCTGGAATGAATTCGTCAAATATGGCTTCAACTTCTAATTGATTTGTAATGTCAAGACTTTTATAGCTATAACCCGATTGATTAGAAATCCTGTTCCCACCTTTTGATGTTGCTAAAAGCTCAATTCCATCTTTATTTGCTAATAGTTTTACCAGTTTTTGGCCAAGTAACCCATTGCTTCCTGTAATTAAAATCTTCATTAATAAAGAACTTATTATTGTTTTAAAATATTCTTTTGAGTGGTAATATCTCTAAAGGCTGTAATTTGATTTTCAGTACCTAAAACAAATATTTTAGCTTTAGGCATTATTATCGTATCGGGAGATGGGTTAATAATATACTCTCCTTCAGGTGTTCTAAAACCTACAATATTTGCACCAGATTTATCTCTTATTCCTAATTCACGAATGGTTTTATTCTGAAATTCTTCAGGTAAATTTTCAAATGTTATTTCTTCTAAATTGTTAGAATCAGCTCCTTGCCCCATAACATAATCCATAAATTCAATAACATCTGGTTTTATAACTAACGAAGCCATATGTGCTCCCCCAATTTTATCAGGCATTATTACATTATCAGCCCCAGCTCTTCTTAATTTCTTATCAGAATTTTCTTCAGAAGCTCTGGTGATAATTAATAAATTTGGGTTCATTTCTCTTGCAGTTAATACCACAAACATATTATCTGCATCCTTAGGTAAAGTTGTAATTAAAGCTTTTGCTCGACTTATCCCTGCTCTCTCAAGAGTTTTTTCTAAGGTTGCATCTCCTTCTATAAAAGGAATTTGATGATTTTCTCGTAATTCAGATAAAATATTTTGATCTTGCTCTACCAAAACATAATCTTTATGGTGTGCTTTTAATTCTGCAACAGCTTGCTTTCCATTTCTACCGTAGCCACAAATAATTGTATGATTTGAAATTTTATCCACTTTTTTATTTACCCTTAAATCTTTAAAATAATTTTTAAACTCTCCTCCTAAAACATAAAATGTAATTGAAGTTACTGCATACGCAAAAGTACCAAAGCTAAAGATAATTAAAAAAGCGGTAAATATTCTTCCGTCTGTAGATAAAGGTCGAACTTCATTAAAACCGACAGTAGAAACTGTTATAATTGTCATATAAAAAGCTTCACCTAAAGAGTAATTCTCTATAATTCTAAAGCCAAATACACCAATTAAAATTATGATTACCAATAACGATAACGCATAATATATCTTCTTAAAGTGCTTAAAATTTAACATTGATATTACTTAGATATCCCAAATAGTTTTTCTTTTACTTAACTTAAGATATTCTTTATGTTCAAGAATAAATGCCATAATTAAGTAGATAATTATTGGAGATCCAAATGTAAGAAAGGAAGTATATATAAAAAACAATCTGATTCGAGAGATTTTTAACTGCAACTTTTCGCCCCACCATTCACATACGCCAAAAGCATGTTTCTCAAAAAAAGATGAAATTTTACGTATCATTAATTTGATTGTTTTAATAGTTTATTTCCAATACTGCAATTTAAACATTTTTTTTTAGAACAATAATTATTCTTTAATTCTATTAAAGCTTGAGATTGCAAAGCATTATTCGCATTTATTTTTAATGCTTTCCAATTAAGAATAATGCTATTATTCTCTGATTTTAATTCCTCTAACCAGTTTAATGATTTTACAACAATATCTTCGTTATTTATTGTTTTTCCATATAAAAAAGTTACCGGGATTATCACATTAATTATGAGATTGTTAATAGTTTGAGCTCCAAGTTTTTTTTGATTTTCTTGTTTTGATTTAGATTCAAAATTAAAATGGTTGTCCCAAAAAGAACTAGCAGAAACGGAAAGTATATCCTGAATTTCTTTCAATTTTTTAGCATTCAAAAATTGATTAAACATTCTTGGATTTAGCGTAATTAATTGTGCTAGTTGAGCAATTCTAATTGTTGGAAAATTATAAGGGCGTAATCTTAAAAACTTCCAAACACTATGATTTAAAGGTGTTAATTGAAATTTAATTTTTAGAAAATCATACTCTTTTTTTAATTTTAAATAGTACTCCTCTTCTTTATTCTCGTTTAAAAAACCTGCTTGCCCAAAGAGTATTGCTTCAATACTTAATCTATTTCGATGTTTTTCTAAAATATTAAGTGGTGTATTTTTGGCTAATAATTCAAATGGTAAAGCATTAACTTTAAGACCAAAATATTTAAATAATAGTTGATAAAAAGTGCTTTCCCAATCGTTGTTATTTTGAAAATGAACACCCTTAATTTCTTCCGATTTTCGCTCTAATCTTTCATAAGCTAATCGTTCTAGCCATGAATTAATTGTAAAAGAATCTACAATCCCTATTTGATTTGCACATGGAACCCAAGATTTAGATTGATTTAAACTTTGATAGTTCTCAATAACATTATCAGCTATAAGATATTTTAACTCTATGGTTGGTATAACTTGCTTTTTGCTATTTAAAATTTCCTCATCATTTTCATACACCACATGTAATATTACATTGTCGTAAGATGAGTCATTTGGTGTTTATGTTTATTCCAATCTGATGATTTTAAATGAATTTCAACATTACCAACCCAAACTGTCTCATTTATTTTAATTTGAGCATTAAAAAAGTCGGGACCTGCATCTGTATTATGCTGTCCCGACTTAATTACTTGAACCTCTTCGTGATGTTCTGTTTTTAAATTGTTTGAGTTAAACAATTTAAAATTCCAGATATAATGAAGAAAATCTTCTTTCATATTTTAAGCAAAATCTTCAAAATCATTATCCTTTTTTTTCACCCCTTTTTTATAATCTTTCCCCTGAGTAGTTTTTGTAATGGTATCAGCAGCTATTAAACTCGATTGTATTTGAGTTTGTAAATCACCAACTGTTCCTGGTGAATAAGGAACAAAAATAGTATTTACTCCTTGGTCTGCTAAACGACTAATGGTATCATAATGTTGAGTCATAAATAACATGTTCATTACTTGTTGCCCCGTAACATCAGCTTCCATTGCTCCTTTTACTTGCTCTACAGATTGCTTCATACCATTTGCTATTGCAATACGTTGGTCAGCAATACCAACACCTTGTAATTTTTTACTTTCAGCTTCTGCTTCTGCAGCAGCAACTACTTTAATTTTTTCAGCTTCAGCATACTCTCTTGCTGCTTCTTTTAATCGTTTTGCAGCATTAATTTCATTCATTGCATGTTTAACCTTTTGGTCAGGGTCAATATCAGTAATTAAGGCTTTAATTATTGCAAAACCGTATTCTTCCATCGTATCTGCTAATTCCACCTGAACTGCTTTAGCAATTTTATCTTTTTCACTAAAAACGTCATCCAAAAGCATATTTGGTACTTCAGAACGGATAGAATCAAAAACATAAGACTGAATTTGACGAGCAGGATTATCAAATTTATAGAAAGAAGTAGAAATACCTTCTTGTGTTTCTACCACGTAATATTGAACAGAAATAATTAAACGAACAAAAACATCATCTTTAGTTTTAGTTTCTACTTCTACTGGCAACTCCATTACTTTTAGATTAACTACTCCAGCTTTTTTGTCAATAATTGGAATTTTTAGATTAAACCCAGAACGAGCTACTCTGTTAAATTTTCCTAATCGCTCAATAATTACTGCTGTTTTTTGTTTTACAATAAAAAAAGCTCCAAAAACAAACAATATTGCAAATACTATAAATATTGTTCTTCCTATAAAAAATGATGCTACTGGTTCCATATTATATTAATTTAAATTGTTCTAACAAGATAGCCATTTCTTTTTGAATTTTCATAGCTTCATTTCTCGATTTTTCAGCAAAACTTTCATCATTTCCAGCATAAATAATTCCTCGGGATGAGTTGATTAGTAATCCACAATCTTTATTCATACCATATTTACACACTTCACTTAACTCGCCACCTTGAGCACCAACACCAGGAACTAATAAAAAATTATCTGGTGCTAAATCTCTAATTTCAGAAAACATTTCTGGACGAGTAGCTCCAACTACAAACATTAAATTTTCGTCATTCCCCCATTTTTGTGACTTTTGAATTACTTTTTCAAAAAGTCTTTGATCGCCAGAATTAAAAAACTGAAAATCGTCAGCGCCTTTATTTGAAGTTAAAGCTAAAAGTATAACCCATTTATTTTTAAATTCTAAAAATGGAGTTACTGAGTCTTCTCCCATATAAGGCGCAACTGTAATTGAATCAAAATTAAACGTTTCAAAAAATGCTTGAGCATACATTTTAGAAGTGTTTCCAATATCTCCTCTCTTTGCATCAGCAATGGTAAATATGTTTTTTGGAATATAGTCTATAGTTTTTTGCAACGATTCCCAACCTTTTACTCCATAAGCTTCATAAAAAGCAATGTTTGGTTTATAAGCTACACATAAATCTTTTGTAGCATCAATAATTTGTTTATTAAACTCAAAAATAGGGTCTTCAAACTCCAATAAATGTTTTGGGATTTTATTTATATCTGCATCTAAACCAACGCATAAAAATGACTTTTTTTCTTTGATTTGATTGATAAGCTCTTTTTTGTTCATTTACTATTTTATTAAAAATCTATTCTAATTTTTTATAATCACGCATTTGTTTGGTTGGTTCAATAATATCATATCCCTTCCAAATATTATCATTAAATTGATCTACATAAATTATTTTAAAATAATCCTTTTGATTATAATTAACATAAGTTTGATTACTAATCTTTTTATTATCAAGTACTAATAATTCAAAAGAGCTCTCTTCTCTAGAACGCATATTTAACCTTACTTTAATCTCATTCAATTCTTTATCAACCAAAAAGCGTTTCTTTTTCTTCAAAAGTGAAACATTCCTATCAAAACTAACTTTATTACCTGCTTTTTGAGCATAATATTTTAATTGATAAGTACCTTCATTTTTCTCAAAATAAATCGAAATCTCTAATTGATTTAAAGTATATCCGACACCAAACATTTGAATATTTGTTCCCGTTTTTCCAATATCATATTTAAAATCAGCTTTTACTAAAGCATATGTGTCTATTGCGATATAAACTTTACCTATTAACTCCCCATTTTTTTTAGGTTTAAATTCTATAATAAAAACATCCTCTCCGTTAACTTTTGTACCTCCTACTAACGTATATTCATAATTACTAGTATGGTGTAAAAAATCCCATTTCTTTTTATCATCTAAGAGTCCTTTAAAACGAGAATCTAATCTTTTTGCATAAGAATTAACATTCAAATTATTTTTATAAAACTCACTCAAAGAATCTAAATTGGAACCTGAAGAAGAACCATTTACATCAACTTTACCTCCTATTATTCCACTTTTAACCTTCCAGTACTCATTTTCTTTGGTGTTAGAAAACATTTTAGTAAATAATTTTTCTAATTGGTCTAAGTCTGCAACACTTTTATCTTTAAGGCTAACAACTTTAATTGGATTAAGTTTTATACTATCTTTTGAGTTATTAGACATATATATATATCCTAAAAAATCAGTATATGATATTGATTGTTTTGGGATTTTTTCCTCTAATATTTCAGTCATCTTCTCATCCAACTGAGCAAATGAACTTTTTTTAAAATTAATCTCAATTTTATCAACGTTTGAAATGTATCGTTGTCGAATAAACAACTGTTTTTTTGAATCGATGCGTTTATAATTAGCATCTTTATTCTTTAATACATTTTTTACAATATCTTCTGCATTATGATTATTAGCAAAAACAAAAAATTCGTTTAAACTAATTATTTCCTCCTTCAAATAAACAGATTGTCCATTTGTCAAATCATTTACGGAAATATTTTTTTGTTCATAGCCAATATAATGAAAGCCCAGCGAATCTGAACTATGAACATCTTTTATAGAAAAAAATCCTTTTTCATTAGTTGTAACCCCCTTGTTTTCTCCTATAACTATTACATTAGCATAAGGAAGTGGAGCTAAAGTAATTTCATCAAGAAGTAAACCTGAAATACTTTTGATTAAGGATGCTTCATCATTTTTTGATTGCGCTATACTGCAAAGATTCAGAACTATAAAAAGAAAAGAAGTATAAAGTTTTTTATTCCACATTAGATTCTTCTCTTTAAATTATTTATTATTCTAGAATTTAAATTATTCGATTCCTGCTTTTAATTTTTCAGTATTTTCTGCAATCTTAAGTGCATCAATAACAGCGTCAATATCACCTCCCATTACTCCATCCAGATTATAAAGTGTTAGACCTATTCTATGATCAGTAACTCTACCCTGAGGATAATTATAAGTTCTTATTTTTGCAGATCTATCTCCTGTAGAAACTTGTGATTTACGTTCTGCAGCTCTTTCTTGTTCTTTTTTAATTATCTCAGCTTCATAAAGTCTAGAACGAAGAACTTTCATAGCTATCTCCATGTTTTTTATTTGAGATCTTCCTTCTTGACACTCAACAACTACTCCAGTAGGAATATGTGTTAATCGTACTGCCGATTCAGTTTTATTTACGTGCTGACCACCTGCTCCTGATGAGCGATAAGTATCTTTCTTTATATCATCTTTTCTGATTTCAATATCTACTTCTTCAGCTTCAGGTAAAACTGCAACTGTAACAGCAGATGTATGAACTCTTCCTTGAGATTCTGTTTGAGGTACCCGCTGAACACGATGCACACCAGATTCAAACTTCATAACACTATAAATATCTTCCCCTTCAATTGAAAAAGAAACCTCCTTGTAGCCTCCGGCTGTTCCTTCGTTTACTGTTAAGACTTCACTTTTCCAACCTCTTTTATCAATATAACGAGAATACATTTTGTATAAATCTCCAACAAATATACTTGCTTCATCTCCTCCTGCACCAGCTCTAATTTCTACTATAACATTCTTAGAGTCTTCTTCGTCTTTAGGAATTAATAATACTTTTATTTCTTCCTCCATCTTCTCTTTTTCAGGAAGTAACTCATCAAGTTCTTGTTTAGCCATATCAACAAATTCCCTATCAGTCTCTGTTTCTATTACTTCTTTTGAATTTTCTATATTTCCAAGTATATTTTTATACTTATTTAAAGCATCTACAATCAGTTGTAAGTCTTTGTATTCTTTATTCAGCTTTACATATCGTTTCATATCATTAATCACTTCTGGATCAACAATTTGCTCACTTACTTGCTCATAACGAATGTTAATTGCTTCTAACTTATTTAATAAATCACTCATTTTTTAATTATAGATAAATTCTCCAAATTCACTCTTTATTGTTAGTTCTTTCTTCCCTTCACCAACAACTTTCCCAATTATTTTCGCATCAACATTAAAAGATTTTGAAATATCAATTATACTTTGAGCTATATTCTCAGGAACATATAATTCCATTCGATGTCCCATGTTAAACACCTTATACATTTCTTTCCAATCAGTGCCTGATTGTTCTTTAATTAATTTAAATAAAGGTGGTAAATCAAATAAATTATCCTTTACAATAATTTTATCCTCAACAAAATGTAATATTTTAGTTTGGGCTCCACCACTACAATGCACCATTCCATTGATTTCGCTAGAATGTTTTTCTAATATTTTTTTAATAATAGGAGCATAGGTTCTTGTAGGAGATAAAACTAATTTTCCAGCATCAACTGTAACACCTTCAACTTCGTCAGTTAAAAAATAATTCCCACTATAAACTAAATCTTTTGGAACAGCTGCATCAAAAGTTTCAGGATATTTTTCGGCTACTAGTTTATTAAATACATCATGTCTTGCAGAGGTTAACCCATTACTTCCCATACCTCCATTATAAGCACTTTCATAAGTGGCTTGTCCAAAAGATTCTAGTCCTACAATTACATCTCCTACTTTTATATTAGAGTTATCAATTACTTCATCTCTCCTCATTCTACAAGTAACGGTAGAATCAACTATTATAGTTCTCACTAAATCTCCAACATCAGCAGTTTCTCCACCAGTTGAGTAAATACCTATTCCTTGCTCTCTTAGGCTAATTAACAAATCTTCTGTTCCATTTATAATTTCAGCAATTACTTCTCCTGGAATTAAATTCTTATTTCTACCAATTGTAGAAGATAAAAGAATATTATCAACCGCACCTACACAAAGTAAATCATCAATATTCATAATTAAGGCATCTTGAGCAATACCCTTCCATACAGATATATCACCGGTTTCTTTCCAGTAAGCATAAGCTAAAGAAGACTTTGTTCCTGCTCCATCAGCATGCATTACCAAGCAATGTTCCTCACTACCTGTTAAAACATCTGGAATAATTTTACAAAAAGCTTTTGGATATAAGCCCTTATCAATATTTTTTATTGCATTATGCACATCTTCTTTTGAGGCTGAAACACCTCTTCGCATATATCTTTCTGATTCACTCATTTATCAAATAATTTCGGCAAAGTTACTACTCTAATTTATATTAATTATTATAAACAAAAAAAGCATCCTAAAAATATTAGGATGCTTTTTAATTTATGAATTTAATCTAATTTTCTGTTGTTGGTTCTGCTGACTTAGGAACGTAATCGTCTCTAAGGACTTTAAAGTCTGTTCTTCTGTTTCTTTGATGAGCAGCTTCTTTTTCTTCTTCAGTTTTTAAAGCATTAATGTATTTCTCATTAAGAACTTCCCCTGTAGCAGTCTGAAGAGGCTCACCTTCTCCCATACCTTTTGCAACAATTCTATCAGCTGGTATTCCTTTCTCTGTAACTAAATAGTCAACACAAGATTGAGCTCTACGTTGAGATAATTTTTGATTTAACTTATTACTACCTCTAAAATCCGTATGTGAACGTAATTGAATAACAATGTTAGGATTATCAATCATTACATTATATAAGAAATTTAAAGAGTCTTTTGATTCTGGTAATAAATCAGCTTTTGCAAATTCATATAAAATCAACGGTAACTTAATAGCTCCTTTCATTGGTTGAAGAGCATATTCATGGAAGAATTTTTTAGATTTTTCTAAACCTACAGTAGTCTCTTTTCCTTTAGCATTTAAATACTTTTCTTTTTCTACTAAAATAGAATAAGACGTTTCTGGGTTGATATATCTAGCAGCTCCATTTTCAATAAATGAGAAGTTACCATTTTCATCAGTAAGTGCTTCAGTTGAAGAACCATCAGTACCAACTAATTTAACTTTTGCATTAGCAATAGGTGCTTCAGTTTCTACATCTTTAACTATACCCTCTAAAGAAAATAACATTGGAGGTAAGTAAAATTGCCAAATATCATCTCCACCTTTTCCACCTTCTCTACTTGTAGTAAGGAAACCTCTATCTTGTCCTGGTTCAAAGACAATACCAAAATCATTTGCTGGTGAATTTAAAGGGTATTGTAAATTTTCAACAGCAGCCCATTGATTAACACCTTTACTTGAAGCTTTAAAAATATCAAGTCCTCCCATTCCTGAGTGGCCATTAGAAGAAAAATATAATTCACCATTATCTCTAATAAAAGGGAACATTTCATCACCAGCAGTATTAATTTCAGAACCTAAATTTGTTGGCTCTGACCAAGTCTTCGCTTTTTTATCGTAAGTTATATACCATAAATCTTTTCCACCTTGACCTCCAGGAATATTTGATGCAAAAACTAAAGTCATGTCATCATCAGAAATAGCTGGATGACCAACTGTGAAAGTATCTTGTGCAACATTAATAACAGTGGCTTCACCCCATTTTTGTCCAGCCTTACTTGCTGAATAAATACTACATCCCATTACACCTTTGTTTTGCACACCACATCTAGTAAAATAAATAGTATTTCTTTTAGTATTTAAACATGCTGCTCCTTCACTAGCTGGAGAATTTACAGTTTCGTTTAAAACTGTTGGCTCACTCCATTTACCTTTTTTATCTCTTTTAGATGAATATAAATCAGAAAAATTCATTCCGGTTACATCAGAAACTTCAGAACCAGCAGATCCTTGACGAGTTGATGTAAAATAAATTTCTTGATTTTTTTTGTCAGCAAAAACTGGAGAAAAATCAAAATCTTCCGAATTTAATAATGGCATTGGATTAACTACGAAACGAGTTGGGTTATCTTTCCATTCCTTCGAATTTTCACAAGACTTAATACCTTCATCAGCTCTTTTATCACTTGGATTTGCAGCCTTGTATTTATTGTACTCAACTATTGCATCCTCATATTTACCTTGTGTTTTGAAAATATTTGCTACATAATAAATAGCTAATGGATCTGGATATTTTGCAGTTATAGCTTTATTATACCATACCACAGCTTGTGTACCATCTTCTTTTAAACGATAAGATTCACCTATTTTAAAAAGAATTTCAGCTTTAACTTCCTTGCTTTTTTCTTTTGTATAAGCTTTCTTATACAAATCTATAGCTTGGTAATATTTATTACCACTAAAAGCCATATCAGCATCTTGCTTATAATTCTTTTGAGCAAAAGTTGATAACCCTAGACATAAGACTAAAGTCAACAAACTAAATAATCGTTTCATATTCATAGTAAAGTAAAGTTAGTTTTTCAATTGAATTTGGCTAAAGTAAATAATTCTTTGAATTAATCAAAACAAGTTTGTTAAAATTTACAATCTATCAACTAAACTTAAACTAAGACCAAATACTCTTTTATAAGGATAAATTATTTTGTAAATAAAATTTCTCTCAACTTAGGTAAAGGCCACAATTCATCGTCAATTAACAATTCTAATTTATCTGAGTGATATTTAATCTCAGAAAAATGAGGTTTAACTTTATCACAATAAGCCAAAGATTTTTCTTCACTATTTGTTAATTTATTTGCTTTTTTACGTTCTTCAAGCATAATATCACACGATTCTTTTAACTTATTTAAATGCTCAGAAGTTTTCTTTAGTATTTCATACTGAGTACTTGCCATTATTTTAGCATCTGTACCCATTACTTCATTCATACCTTTTATATTTTTAAGAATAACATTTTGATATTTAATCGCAGTTGGAATAATATGATTCTGAGCAATATCGCCTAAAGTTCTTGATTCAATTTGAAGTTTTAAGATGTAATTTTCTAACTCAATCTCATATCTAGCATCAAGCTCAACATTAGTAAACACTCCTAATTCATTAAATAAGTCTTTTGTCTTTTTATCAACCATTACTTTTAATGCTCTTGGTGTGTCCTTTAAATTAGACAACCCTCTTTTCTCTGCTTCTTTAACCCATTCATCACCATATCCATTCCCTTCAAATCGTATTTTTTTAGAATCTTTAATTAATTTTTGAAGCTCTTTTAATATCGCTTCATCTTTTTTATCTCCTTTTTCTATTCTTGAGTCCACAGCTATTTTAAAATCTTGCAACTGTTTTGCAACAATAACATTTAAAGCTATCATAGCAGAACCGCAATTAGCAGAAGAACCAACAGCTCTAAACTCAAATTTATTACCAGTAAAAGCAAATGGAGAAGTTCTATTTCTGTCAGTATTGTCCAATAAAATTTGAGGTATTTTACCAATACTAAGTTTTAATTCTGTTTTATCTTCTGGTGTCATTTTACCAGCTTTAATACTTTTTTCAAGATTATCGAGCATTTGAGTCAATTGAGACCCTATAAAAACAGATATAATTGCTGGAGGAGCTTCATTTGCCCCTAAACGATGGTCATTCCCTGCAGAAGCAATGCTTGATCTTAAAATATCAGCATTATCATGTATCGCTTTAATAGTATTAACAAAGAAGGTTAAAAATCTAAGATTTGTTTTGGGATTTTTACCAGGAGCAAGTAAGTTAACTCCTGTATTTGTACCTAATGACCAGTTATTATGCTTACCTGAGCCATTTAATGATGGAAATGGTTTTTCATGTAATAAAATTCTAAAATCATGTTTTCTAGCAATTTTCTCTAATAAATCCATTAACAATAGATTATGATCATTAGCTAAATTAGCCTCTTCAAACATTGGAGCACATTCAAATTGATTAGGAGCCACCTCATTATGTCTTGTTGTAACAGGTATACCTAATTTTAGTGCTTCAATCTCATACTCTCTCATAAAAGCACTTGCTCTTTCAGGAATAGACCCAAAATAATGATCATCTAATTGCTGTCCTTTTGCTGGATTATGCCCAACCAAAGCCCTACCTGTCATCATAATATCTGGACGAGCATTAAACAAAGCTTTATCAATTAAAAAATACTCTTGTTCCCATCCTAAACTTGTATTTACTTTAGTGATATCTTTATCAAAATACTGACAAACATCTGTTGCAGCTTTATCCATTACATTTAATGCTTTTAACAAAGGCATCTTATAATCCAAAGCTTCTCCAGTATAAGCAATAAAAATTGTTGGAATACATAAAGTCTTCCCTATAATAAAAGCAGGAGATGTAGGATCCCAAGCAGTATAACCTCTGGCTTCAAATGTATTACGAATACCTCCATTTGGAAAACTTGAAGCATCTGGCTCTTGTTGAACTAAATTATCACCATCAAATTTCTCAATAGCTCTACCTCCACTAATTGGACTAAAAAAAGCATCATGCTTTTCAGCTGTTGCTCCTGTTAAAGGTTGAAACCAGTGTGTATAGTGTGTAACTTGTTTTGTTAATGCCCAATCTTTCATTGATGATGCTACTTGATTTGATAATTGTCTATCAAGTTGTGTTCCATGATTAATTGCATCCATTACGCTTTTGTAAGCTTCACTCGGTAAATATTCTCTCATTTTTTCTTGAGTAAAAACATTTACAGCATAATAATTTGAAGCCCTATCTGAAGGAAATTCAACATGTTTTGGGGTTCTTGATAAAGCATCTGCTAAAGCATGAAATCTGAAAGTTGCCATTTTTATAAAAAATTTAAGTTATTACACTGCGAATTTACATCAAAAACTAAATATTCAATAAATTTTTAAGTTTATTTTATTAACACCCCATAAATTTTAGGGGTAACTATGTAATTTAATGAAAAAATTAAATCTACACTCAAAAAAAAAGCCATAAACAATATTGTTTATGGCTTTTTTTTAATTGACATTATATATTTTACTCTTCAGACAGTTCTTCCTTCAAAAGAGTAATTTTAACAATTGAATTTTTAAGTAAATCTTCAGAAGTTCCTTGCCCCTCCATTGATCTTTTAATCAAATCAGCCTTAATACCTTTAGACACTATATACTTATAGACACTCATAACTCTTTTAGCATCTAATTTTTCTATTTCTTTTTCGGAAGCATCAAAATATCCTTCCACTAAAACTTTTGTAGTCGGCTCATTTTTAAGCATTACAACCAAATTATCAAGCATCTTTGTGGCATCACCAATTATAGAGAATGATTTAGGATCAAAAGAAACTATTAATTCTTTTGTATTTTCATCAATTAAATTAGAAGTATTATTTGAACCCGAAGCTGTACCGTAAGAGTTAATAATTTTTGTCTTACTTGTAGAGGATTTGGAATCGCTATTAAAATTTCTACTTACTGTTTCTGCATTTTCCAATCCCGGAACAGCATCACAATCACATTTATCTTTTTCACCAATTTCTACTAAAGAAATGTTATCTATATAATAATAGGCATCGTAAGTTTGGGGCGAAGTAAAACCTCTTGGTCGCTTAACTTTACTTAAATTAAGTTTTTCGTCTGGAGTAAAATTTCCAATAGTGACATACTCTTCACCTCCACTAGCCTTAAATTTACCACAAACAGGAACCCAATAAAACTGCTTTTCATATACTGTTAATTTCTTACTCACAATTTGAGCTTCAAACAGCATTGGGTCAGTATTATTTGCTGAAACAGCATCTTTAGAAATGTAAGCTCCTAAATAATTAGTAGCATATTTAGATAAATCAGCTAAGCTTACATGAAAAGTAACGCAATATTCTTTTCCAGCCTCTAACTTACTTGTTAATTTTGCCTGTAAATAACTTCTAGATTCTTTCCCTTTATAACCATAAGCTACAAACCCAGCATAATTATCTCCTTCCATTGCTTTTTCTTCTCCATAACCATTATCAGGCACACCAATTAAAGAGTTCTTGGTATCAGAAACGTATAAATCGGCAGGAGCTAACGTTGGTGAAATCCATGGTGCAGCCAAATCAATTTGACCTTCACTTTTCACTTTTTTTGATACATCTTTAAAAATTGGATTTGGGATAAGGTTTTCTTGAGAAAACAATAATAAATTAGAAAAGGCTAATCCCAATAATATTAAACTTTTTTTCATAATGATATTTTTTTTAGTCTTTTGAAAACAAAATTCAGACCGAAATTAAACAATAGAGTTGAGTAGTACAAAAAAGCCACCTATAAGGTGGCTTCATTTTATTTATTTAATTAATACTTTTTCCGTAAAAGTTATTTTTAATCAACTCTTCAAGCAACATCCTTTTCCCATTATAAAAAGGGGTAATCCAAGCATCTTTTTGTCCTGATTTAATAATTTGTTGCCTTAGCTCTTCAGCTTCTTTCATCGTAACATAAACTCCCTGAGTAAACCTTGTAATTCCATCTGGATAACCTACAACAACTGGCTCTCCATATTTTTTTAAATGGTCCCATTTATAATTTTTTGGAAAACGATAAGCAGCTATTTGAACTTTAAATTCTAATCCGTCAGCACATGAACTACCACCTTTTTTCAATAATTTACTATAAATAGCTACATCATTTAAATCTTTACCTACAAATTCAGAAAAATCTATAAAATTTGTTTCACACGGACCGATTTCAATTTTTTCAATTTCTTTAACCATAGGCTTGCCACCTAAATCTTCTTTTTGCTTTTGTGGCAAATCTTCAAACACTTTTCGTTGACCAAAAACAAAAACCGTTACAAAAGCCTCTTCTGATTCTTTTTCTTTTTCAATTAACATCTGTCTAAAATTCTCTGCATCTTCCAATGTTTCAAAAGGGCCAAAGGTATATCTAGTTACTCCATCTGGATAAGCCTTAGCAGTAATCTTTCCATACTTTTCTAGATAACCTAATTTAAAATCTTCTGGATTCTCAACAGCTCCAATTTCAACTTTAAATGATAACCCTGCTATGTTTTTTGATGCTGCATCAACCATACCTCCATCCTCCTCTAACGCAACATCTGTATTTTCTTCTAATTCTACCGCAGTTTTTGAGTCAATTCCAGAATTTTTAGGCAATGAATCTGATTTTGTAATCTGATCATGAATTGAAATTTCATCTAAGAAATCAGTTTTAACAAAATCATTTGAATAATGTTGTTTTACTGTTTTTGTTTGCCCATTATCTTCAACTAAAATTTCAGAAGCTTTTATTTCAGGATTAGTTTTTATAATATTTTGCTTTTCAATCTCTGCTTCTAGCAAAGTTTTAAAAGGACCAACCTTATCGATTCCTTCTGCTTCTACAAAATACTCCACACCCTCTTCTTCTTTATCACCTTTTTCTTTTAGCACTTTATTATAAATCATCTCCTCATAACCTTCCTTAGTACTTTCTTTTCTATATTTTTTAATCTGATTATCAATTTTTCCTTGTAAAATATCCTCATTAGAATTAGAAACTTCTTCAACAACTTGTTTCGAACTTAGATTAAAATCGTGTTCAACTGAAACATATGTCTCTAATGACTGAACATCTATGTAGTCTATTTTGGTATCATATCCTTCTACCTCTATTGCAATCTTATATTTATTTCCAGGAGTTAAGGCTAACATATATTTACCTGAAGAAGAGTTAGATTTGAACTTCCCTTCAACACTACCATCTTTTTCATTTGTAACAGTTATATCTGCTTCTGCAGGTTTACCATCAGCATTAACTACTCCTACTACTAATGCTAAAATTGGTCGTTTACCAAAATGACCTGGAGACACAGTATAAATATCATGAGTCCCATTTTCACTTCTTCCAGCAGAAGAATAATACCCAGTTTTAGCATCAGCTGACAAAACATAATATCTATCATCATCAATACTATTAACAGGATAACCAACATTCATAGGCTCATCCCAACCATCATTATTTAAATAAGTATAAAATATATCATAGCCTCCCATACTATTATGTCCCTTAGAACTATAATACATTGTTTTTCTATCTGGATGTATAAAAGGTGCATCATCGTCAAACTTAGTATTAATAACCGGGCCTAAATTTTTAATATCTCCCCATGTATTATCTGGTTTTAACTCTGCAGAATAGATATCTCTTCCTCCAAACCCACCTTCTCTATTACTAGAAAAATATAAAGTTTTACCATTACTTGATAAACTCGCACTTCCTTCCCAAGCTTCTGTATTTACCTCTCCTGCTAAACGCTCTGCTTTTGTCCAATTATCCCCATCCAAAACACTCATATAAATATCTCCATTATCTTTTTTAGTACTCTTATAAACAAACAATTGTTGCCCATCAACCGACAAAGCAATACTTGCATCATGCCCCACAGTATTGATATTATCACCAATACTTTCCGGTTCAATCCAGTCTGAACCAACTTTATATGAAACCATTATGTCCTCATAGTATTCTCCCCTTGGGTCAGGTTTACCCGTTTTATCCATTAATCCTCCCTTACTTCTCTCCCCTCTATAGGTATAAATCAACATAGATTCATCAGAAGTTATTACAGGAACATATTCAGAGAAATCAGTATTAATTGGAGATCCAATACTTACAATATCAACTCCTAAACTATCTTTTGTGAATTTTTTAGCATTTTGACAATAAATAATATTTTGTCTTGCCTCTCCTTTTTGCTCATCAGAAACATCCTCAGACGACATATATTCCTCATAAGTATCTATTGCCTTATCAAACATTCTGTTTACGGCATAAGCTCTAGCTAAGTAAAAATTTACTTCATTAAATTCTGGATTGCTTTCTTTTACGGCTAATAATTTTTCAAGTGCAATTCCTTTTTTATTTTTAAAAAAAGTATAGCAAATTCCTTCCATTAATTTGTAATAAGGATCATTAGGCTTACTTGCTGCTAGTTGCTGAAATAACTCTAAAGCCTTAGGTATGTTTTGTAAATCTTCATCAAAATAATATGATTCAGCCATTGCCAAAGTACTTTTCTCATCTTTACTAGAAAGTGCTTCTTGTGCGAAAGTAAATTTAACACATAGAAACAAACAAAATATAGGAAGTAGAAACTTAAATTTAATCATTTTAAAATCAGAATTTTACAATTATAATAGACTAAAGTAGCAGAAAAAACACCTCTGAGTTATTAACATTTTTTTCAATTATTAACCGAGTTATTAACATCACTTATAAATAATAGAAAGTATATTTGCCGTAAGATTAATAATAGCAAGCAATGGAGTACAACCTGTACGAGTTAAAAAATGGTATTAGAGTAATTCATCAACCAATAAAAAATAGGGTTGCACATTGTGGTTTTATCATAAATACTGGAACTAGAGATGAAAAAATTGAAGAAAATGGCTTAGCTCATTTTATTGAACATTCTATTTTCAAAGGAACTTCTAACAGAAAAGCTCATCATATTTTAAACAGAATAGATACTGTTGGGGGAGAAATTAATGCTTATACAACTAAAGAAAAAACTTGTGTTTACGCATCCTTTACGTCTGAATATTTTGAAAGAGCTACTGAACTTTTAAGTGACATCATTTTCAACTCTACGTACCCTGAAAAAGAAATTAAAAAAGAAAAAGATGTAATAATTGATGAAATCTATTCTTATCAGGACAACCCTTTTGAACAAATTTACGATGATTTTGAGGAGTTAGTATTTAAAAATCATCCTTTAGGAATGAATATTTTAGGAACTGTTGATACTGTAAACTCCTTCAAAAGAGACGATATTATTAAATTTATTGAGCGCAATCATGCAACTAATAAAATTATTTTTAGCATCGTAGGGGATTTCACAGAAAAGAAAGTAAAAACAATTATCAACAAATATTTAAATCAGCCTTTAAAAACAAGTTCTAGTAAAGCAAGAATTCCTTTTAAAGACTATACCGTTTTTAACCAAGAGCTTGAAAAAGAAAATTATCAAGCACATTGCATGATAGGTAATGTTGCTTACAGCAGTAAAGATAAAAACAACACAGGGTTTATTTTATTAAACAATATTCTAGGTGGTCCAGCAATGAATAGTAGATTAAATATGGGTATACGTGAAAAATATGGTTTCACTTATAATATTGAATCAAGCTACACATCATATACTGATTCAGGGTTGTTTAGTATTTATTTAGGTACAGATACAAAACACTTAAATAAAAGCATTGATTTAGTTCATAAAGAATTGAAAAATCTGAGAACAAAGAAACTCAGTTCTTCTCAACTTCAAAAAGCTAAACAACAATTAATTGGTCAAATTACTTTATCTGAAGAAAGCAAAGTAAATGTAATGCTAGGCATGGGAAAAAGCTTACTTTTTTTTAACAAAGTAGATTCTCTAGAAACTGTTTATGCTAAAATAAATAAACTAACAACTGAAAATATTCTTGAAATTGCCAATGAAGTTTTTGATAAAGATAAATTAAGCTCTTTGATTTACAAACCTGTTAAATAATGAATTTTTTACCTGAAGAAATAGAAATATATACCACCAAACATTCTGAGAAAGAAAGTGCAATTTTGCAAGAATTAAATCACGAAACTTGGGAGAAAATTCTCAATCCAAGAATGTTATCTGGACATATTCAAGGGAGAATTTTAAGCATGTTAAGTCACATGATAAATCCAACTAACATTCTTGAAATAGGAACATTTACAGCTTACTCAACATTATGCTTTGCTGAAGGATTAGCAGAAAATGGTCATATAGATACAATTGACATCAATGAAGAGTTACAACCTATAGTTTCAAAGTATATAACAAAATCAGGACTGACAGAAAAGATATCCTGCCATATAGGAAATGCTATTGAAATAATTCCAAGTCTTAATAAAAAGTACGACCTAGTTTTTATTGATGCCGACAAATCAAATTACTTAAATTATTATAATTTAGTGTTTGAAAAAATAAATAAAGGCGGTTATATCATTGCCGACAATGTGCTTTGGAATGGCAAGGTAACCGAACCGTTAAATGAAAACGATATTGACACAAAAGCTATTTTAGATTTTAACAAGAAGATACAAGACGATTGTAGAGTTCAAAATGTATTATTTCCTGTTAGAGATGGTTTAATGGTTATTAGAAAATTATAATAATGGTAAAAATTTTAAGAGTTATAGCTTTGTTAGAAGGCTTATCTTTCCTTATTTTATTAGGTATTGCAATGCCTTTAAAATACATGTTAGACAAACCTGAAATGGTAAGAATAGTTGGGATGGCGCATGGTGTTTTATTTATTGCATATATTATTTTAGTGATAATTGTTAGAGAGTTAAAAAAATGGAACTTAAAACAAACTTTTTTAGCACTTATAGCATCGATACTTCCTTTCGGCACTTTTTACGCAGATAAAAAACTTTTTAAGACATCATAAATGAGAATAGGTTTTGACTCAAAAAGACTCTTTTGTAATTTTACTGGATTAGGTAATTACAGTAGAACTTTATTAAAAAATCTATCTCAATTTCACCCAGAAAACAACTACTTTTTATACACTCCAAAAATAAAAGAAACCCCAGAAACTTCTTTTTTTTTAGATGATAATATTTACAAAACTTACACACCAAAAAGTCTTTTAAAATCATATTGGAGAAGTTTTTCTATTGTAAAACAACTACAAAAAGATAAGATTGAACTCTTTCATGGCTTAAGTAATGAACTACCTTTTAATATCAAACAATCAGGTTTAAAAAGTATAGTGACAATACATGATTTGATTTTTAAGCATTACCCTAAAACTTACCCTGCTTTTGATAGAAAAATTTATGATTTAAAATTTAAAGCAAGTTGTAATAATGCGAATAGTATTATTGCTATAAGCGAAAGTACAAAAAAAGATATCATAAACTTTTATGGCATTAATGCAGAAAAAATTGATGTTGTTTACCAAAGTTGCAATCCAATTTTTTACAACCTTCAAACTCAAGAAGAAATTGAAAAAACAATAAAAGAATATAATTTACCAGATAAATACTTTTTATTTGTTGGTAGTGTTGAAGAAAGAAAAAATTTAAAAGTAATTATTGAAGCTTACCAATTTTTACCAGAAAATTTAAAACTTCCATTAGTAATTGTAGGTAAACCTAGAGAAACAAATAACATCCTTGATTTAATTAAAACAAATCAGCTTGAAAACTTAGTAATTTGGAAAAGTAATTTAAAGAACAATTTACATTTACAGGCTTTTTACCAAAGAGCTGAAGTTTTAATTTACCCTTCACTATTCGAAGGTTTTGGATTACCTATTGTGGAGGGATTACTTAGTAAGACACCTGTTATTTCTTCAAATGTTTCATCTCTTCCAGAAGCAGGTGGCCCAAACACAATTTACATTAACCCAAAAAATCCTAAAGAAATGGCTCTTGCCATAGAAAAAGTAATAACGAATGAAAACTTAAAACAAAGCATGATAGAAAAAGGCTACCAATATGCGATAGCTAATTTTTCAGCAGAAGTAGTTACAAAAAAAATGATTGAAGTCTATAAAAAAACAATAAACAGCTAAACTTACCAAGATTTACTAGTTCTATATACTGTACCCTTAAACAACGCAACAGTTACTTCATTTTGATTTTTTATAATAATATCATAAACACCAATTTTATTTGAAAGCGATAATTCTTTTGCTATAGCAATTAGTTCATCACCTTCTTCACATGCAACAGTATGAGAAATTGATGTTTCAACCGAAACACATTTTTTACCTTGAGAATTTGAGGCAAATGCCAAAGCACTATCTGCTAGACTATATGTTATTCCTCCATGAGCAATAGAAAAGCCATTTAGCATTTCTTTTCTTACTATCATCTTTAATTGACATACTCCAACTTCTATAGATAAAATCTCTATTCCTAACCATTTGCTAAATGCATCATTATCAAACATTTTATTTACAATGTGAATTGATTTGTCCATAATAATATTAAAATATTTTCCATAAAAAACCCAGCCAATTGGCTGGGTTTTGTTTTCTTATTCTTTTTCAGTTTTATTTTTCAACTCTTCATTCTTTTTTAAACGCTGCATTGGGTTTTCTCTACCATCAGCACCCCACCCATATTTTTTAGATTTATACAAATCAAATTTACTAGGCAACATTTTAGGTGGCCAATTATTGTTATTCATATCGGTATCAGCTGTTTCTAACCATGGATCCAACTCAACGCTAACCATTTCTTTTTCAAAGAAAAATGCTTTTGTAACATTATAGTTATTTCTTCTCCAAATTTCTGCAGGTATTCTAACTTCCTCAGTAGAGCCATCCTTAAAAGTAAAGTTTAAAATAAGAGGCATTACCAAACCACCTTTATTTTCGAATGAAATATTATAATAATTATAATCACCATTTAATATCTCTAAATCTTTTTCATCAAGCTTTTTTAAATATTTTTTATAGTCAACTTCATCAATTAATAATACCTCAAAAGGATCATATGAATTATAAAAATCATTTATTGATGGGTCTTTTTCATTATAAGTTTCTTTTATAAATTCTTTGTTATTTTCATCACCTTTAAATTTGATTCTTGCCTCCATTTCTTTCTCAAAGGCTTTCTCAACCTGAGGGTCTTTAGTATCAATTTTAAACCATTCCACATTATTTATAGCAATATCAACGTGATCAGTTGTATAAAACCAACCTCTCCAAAACCAGTCCAAATCAACTCCCGAAGCATCCTCCATAGTCCTAAAAAAATCAGCTGGTGTAGGATGTTTAAACTTCCATCTTTCTGCATAAGTTTTAAAAGCAAAATCAAACAACTCTCTCCCCATCACAGTTTCCCTTAAAATATTAAGCGCTGTTGCTGGTTTTCCATAAGCATTGTTCCCAAATTGCAAAATCGATTCCGAGTTTGTCATAATTGGAGATATACCTTTTTTATCACCTTTCATATAATCAACAATTTTATAAGCTGGACCTCTTCTTGAAGGATATCCCCTCTCCCATTCTTGCTCACACATATATTGAGTAAAGGTATTCAAACCTTCATCCATCCATGTCCACTGCCTTTCATCAGAGTTAATAATCATGGGGAAGAAATTGTGACCAACCTCATGAATTATAACACCAATCATAGCATATTTAGTTCGTTCTGAATAAGTCCCATCTTTATTTGGTCTTCCTCCATTGAAACAAATCATAGGGTACTCCATTCCAATACTTTTTGAATGAACAGAAATTGCTGCAGGATAAGGATAATCGCAGGTATGCCTAGAATACGATTCAATAGTATGAGCAACAACTTTTGTACTATATTGTTCCCATAAAGGATTTCCTTCTTTAGGATAATAACTCATTGCCAACGTTTTCTTACCATTATACTCTACTGCCATTGCGTCCCATATAAACTTACGTGACGAAGCAAAAGCAAAATCACGAACATTAGTTGCACTAAACGACCATGTTTTAGTTCCATCAGCTTTCTTTTTTTCAATTTCTTCAGCTTCTTCTTGAGTTACAATCATTACTGGATTAACATATTCGTTTTGAGCTTTAGAAAATCTTGAACGTTGTTCACTTGTTAAAACAGAAGATGCATTTGTTAAAGTTCCAGTTGCTCCAACAATATGATCAGAAGGCACAGTAATATTTACCTTATAGTCTCCAAAAGTTAATGTAAATTCTCCGCTACCTAAAAACTGCTTATTTTGCCATCCTTCAACTTCATTGTAAACAGCCATTCTAGGATAGAACTGAGCAATAGTGTATAAATAATTGTCTTCCTCCTCAAAATATTCATATCCAGATCTCCCTCCAATTTCGTCTCTATTATTTACATTGTACCACCATTTTAGTTTTAATGTGGCAGTAGAACCAGGCAATAAAGGTTTTGGTAAATCTATACGCATCATCGTTTTATTAATCGTATATTTTAAATCCTTACCACTTCCATCTTTTACATAGTCTAATTTAAAACCTCCATCAAATTGATTGTGCATTTCTGCCAACTCAGCAAAGCTCATTTTTTTATCAATGTTCTTAGTATCAACTTTTTTTGTGTCAGAATCTTTAGCCCTCATGTTTTGGTCTAATTGAATCCATAAATAATCAAGTTTGTCTGGAGAATTATTTTTATAAGTTATCGATTCATCACCTTTTACAATTTGTTTAGCATCATCTAACTCAACATTAATAACATAATCTGCTTTTTGCTGATAGTATTCATGACCAGGTGCTCCAGAAGCTGTTCGATAAACATTTGGTGTTGCTAATTCTTCTTTAAGTTGTTTAAACTTATTGGCATTAACATTATTTTGAGCAAAAATAGTCCCAAGTATCAATGATCCCATTGAAAACAATATCCCTTTTTTCATGTTCCTTTTTTATTCTATGTTTAGTGTTTCGCTTTGTTTTTCTTTATTAAATGAAAAACTTTCTTTTTTACTATTAATTGTTAAATAAACAATGTTTTCCTGGGCTAAAAAAACCTCAGTAAGCATTGAGTTTTCAAAAGAAATATTTTTTGGTTTTCTAATCTTATCTGTTTCAATATAGCAATATATAAAATCGTCATTACCAACCTCTTTTCCAACCATTTTCAGCATTAAAACCTTATCATTTACATTAATTTGAAAGGTTTTATTAATATAATCTAAAATATACTTATCGGCTAAGTTGAGTTCGTTATCAGTACCTAAATTTAATTCAGGAACTCCAGCTTCAGTTAAAGCTTTTTCTAAATCATGTCCAATAAATTTAATGGTCATTTGAAAAGTTTGCGCTTCTTCATTGTATTCAGCTTCTGTTACAGATACAAAATACTCATGAGGAGCAAACGCAAAACCAACCGCTAGAAATACGATAAGTAAAAATTTCCGAATCATTAGATAGTGCTTTAGAACTGCTAAGATACTAATTATGATTAAGCTAACAGCTAATTTAAGCTATAAAAGAAAGTGCTTTTGCTATAGCTGCTTGAATTCCTTCTACATTACTTCCACCTGCTGTTGCGTAAAATGGTTGACCACCTCCGCCACCTCTCATCTCTTTTGCAGCTTCTCTAATTATATTACCTGCGTGTAAGTTTTTAGTTTTAGACAGTTCTTCAGAAACAACAATAGTTAAGTTTGGCTTACCATTTACTTCAGCACCTAGAACCATAAATAAATTGTCAATCTGACCTTTTAATTGAAATGCTAAATCTTTAATAGCAGCACTATCATCCAAGTCAATTTTTTGAGCAATAACATTTACCCCATTAACAACTTCTACTTTTCCCAATAACTCATCTTTTATTTGGCTTGCTTTTTCTTTATTTCCTTCTTCAGCTGCTTTTAATATTTCTTTTTTCTTAGTGTTTAAGCCTTCAATTATATTTTGGGGAAGTTTAATTTTTGTAAACTCATTGATAGCATTAGTTATAGCATCTAGTTGACTAACTCCTGGACTTTTCAAATCAATATCTTTACAGTCATTAGAAACTTTTAAACACTCGTCCATCAAATTGTTTTTAAATTCTTCTACTTGATTTTTTATTTCAAGAGGAATCAAGCCTGTTAAATTATTTTCAGCAATTATATCTACTTTTTCCTTTAACCAATTCCCTGCTCCTATATTAGTTAACGCTTCAATTCTTCTAATTCCAGCAGCAACCGAACCTTCCGATTTTATTTTAAATAATTTAATTTCAGAAGTATTATCCACGTGTATTCCTCCACACAATTCTTTTGAATCTCCAAATTCTATCATACGTACCACATCCCCATATTTTTCTCCAAACAACATCATCGCTCCCGCTTCTTCTGCTTTTGTAATTGGTATTTCTCTATGCTCGTTTAATGGAATGTTTGCTTGTATTTTTTCATTTACAAAATCTTCAATTTGCTGTAATTGTTCATCATTTAATTTCTCAAAATGAGAAAAATCGAAGCGTAAATACTCTGCGTTAACCAATGAACCTTTTTGCTCAACGTGAGTTCCTAAAATTTCACGTAAAGCTTGGTGCATTAAATGTGTTGCTGAGTGATTACACGCAGTTAAGTTTCTATCATTACTAACTACAATTTTAAATTTTGTATAATAATCTTTAGGCAATTCTTTAACAAAATGAATAATTAAATTATTCTCTTTTTTCGTATCTAGTATCTCTACTTTTTCAAATCCATTATCAATATAACCAGTATCTCCAACTTGGCCTCCTCCTTCTGGATAGAAAGGAGTTAAACGAAATACCAACTGATAAAACTCTTCTCCTTTAGCTACTATTCGTCTGTATTTAGTTAAATAGGTATCAGCTTCAGTATAATCATACCCAATAAACTCTTCAACATCATCTTCACGTAAAACAACCCAATCATCAGCCTCAATTTTTCCGGCTGCACGAGAACGCTCTTTTTGTTTATCTAATGCAACAATAAAACCTGGCATATCAACATCAAAATTATTTTCTGTAGCCATTAACTCGGTTAAATCTATTGGAAAACCAAAAGTATCGTACAACTCAAAAGCAAACTCTCCATCAACGGTTTTATCATTAGCCGTAGCTAAATAATTCTCAAATCGATGAATCCCTTTTTCTAAGGTTCTTAAAAAGCTATCTTCTTCCTCTCTAATTACTTTTGTAATCAATTCTTGTTGAGCTAATAACTCAGGAAATGCCTCTCCCATTTGTTTTGCTAAAACGCTTACCAACTCATTAATAAACGGTTCTTTTTGGTCTAAAAAACTATATCCATAACGAATTGCACGTCTTAAAATTCTACGAATTACATAACCCGCTCCGGTATTTGATGGCAATTGTCCATCTGCAATAGAAAATGTAACTGCTCTAACATGATCTGCAATTACACGAATAGCGACATCTGTTTTAACAGAAACATCTAATGTGTTTTGATATTTAACCCCAGTTAACTGACTAATCTTATCAATTGTTGGCATAAATACATCCGTATCATAATTCGATTGCTTGCCTTGTAAAACCATTGCCAAACGTTCAAACCCCATACCAGTATCAACATGTTTAGCAGGTAAAGATTTTAACTCACCATTAGCCATTCTATTGAACTCCATAAAAACCAAATTCCAAATTTCAACCACTTGAGGATGATCAGCATTTACTAATTCTCTTCCTGGAATTTTTGCAATTTCATCATCATTTCTTAAATCAACATGAATTTCAGAACATGGACCACATGGTCCTGTATCTCCCATTTCCCAAAAATTATCCTTTTTGTTAGCTTTTAATATTTTATAAAGCGGAAGATTGTTTTTCTCTAAAATTGCTTTCCATAAATTATAAGCGTCCTCGTCCATTTCAGTTCCATCTTGCTCGTCGCCTTCAAAAACAGTAAAATACAATCTATCTTTATCAATTTTATAAACATCTACCAACAACTCCCAAGCCCATTCTATAGCCTCTTTTTTAAAGTAATTTCCAAAACTCCAGTTCCCCAACATCTCAAACATTGTATGGTGATAAGTATCCACTCCAACTTCTTCTAAATCATTATGCTTTCCAGATACTCTTAAACATTTTTGTGAATCAGCAATTCTTGCATATTTAATTTCAGAATTTCCCAAAAACAAATCTTTAAACTGATTCATACCAGCATTAGTAAACATCAAGGTTGGATCATTTTTGATTACCATTGGCGCCGAAGAGACAACCTCGTGTTGTTTTTCTTTAAAAAAATCTAAAAATGTTTGTCTTATTTGAGCTGATTTCATGTCCGTTAAATATTGTTAAATAACCGTTAACATAGCATTATCGTTCGGTTATTTCTTTAAAATGATTAAATTTGCGTCAAAATTAACATAAATCTTAACATGTCTAAAGTTAAGTATAGATATAATTCAACATCATTAAGTTACGACAAAATTGAAGTAACCTTAAAAGACCGCATTCTAAAAAGTTTAAGCTTTTTAGGGGCTGGACTTGTTATTGGTGTTATTATCTATGGAATTACTTACACCTATATCGATTCTCCTAAAGAAAAGCAACTGAAACAAGAGAATGCTCAAATGGAAGCACAATACTCTTTGTTAAACAAAAAATTAGATCAAATCACTAGTGTTTTAGAAGATGTACAGCATAGAGATGATAATATTTACCGTGTAATTTTTGAAGCCGAACCTATTCCTTCAGAAATAAGAACTGCAGGGTTTGGTGGCGTAAACCGATATAAAGAGCTAGAAGGTTTTTCTAATTCAGAATTAATTATAGAAACCACAAAGAAACTAGACCAATTATCTAAACAACTTTACATACAGTCAAAATCATTTGATGATGTATTTAAAATGGCTAAAAAGAAAGAAAATATGTTGGCTGCAATACCAGCTATTCAGCCTGTACAAAACGAAGATTTAACTAGAATGGCAAGTGGTTATGGCTATAGAATGCATCCTATTTTAAAGTATCGTAAATTCCATGCAGGTATGGATTTTACAGCTCCAAGAGGTACGCCTATTTTTGCTACAGGAAAGGGAACGGTTATTCAGGCTGATAATAGAGCAAGTGGATATGGAAATCATGTAAGAATTGAACATGGTTATGGCTACATTACACTTTATGCTCATATGAGTAAAATTGCAGTAGAAGAGGGCGATAAAGTTAATAGAGGTGATATTATTGGTTATGTTGGAAATACAGGTCTTTCTGCAGGACCTCATTGCCATTATGAAGTTAGAAAAAATGACGAACCTGTAAATCCAGTTAACTTTTACTTTAATGATTTAACTGCTGAGGAGTACGACAAGATGTTAGAACTATCTAACACACCTCTTCAATCTTTAGATTAATGATTAAATACAATCCAAAACTTTGGTTTTCTCATATTTTTAAGCTCTACAAAAGTGACACCCTAAAAATATTATTGCCTGAAATTATTTTAATTTCAATTTACACATGGGCAATCAATTTTATTTTAACAAAGTTTTTCCCTGAGTTTAACCTAAAAGTATTTAAAAATGCTTTTAGTATTCACACATTGCTTGGTTTTGTAATGGGATTACTCTTGGTTTTTAGAACAAATACAGCCTACGATAGATGGTGGGAAGGAAGAAAACATTGGGGAGCTCTAGTAAACAATACAAGATATGCCGCAATAAAAGCACAATCATTATTACCTAGAAATAATGAAACTAAAGATTTTATTGAATTAATAGCAGCTTTTCCATATTCTCTAAAAAATCATTTACGAGACATTCACACTTATGAGGATTTAGAAATCTCTTCTGAGTTTAAAGTAAACCTTAAAAATTACAACCACATTCCTAATGGTTTAATTAGTTTAATGTATCAAAAACTTAATACATGGAAGAAAAACAAAACTATTTCTGATATAGATTTACTTCTTTTTGACAAAGAAATTAAGAATTTTATTGATATTCTAGGAGCATGTGAACGAATAAAAAACACTCCTATACCATTTTCTCACACTCTATTTATCAAAAAGTTTATTTTCATTTACGTTCTTACAATTCCATTTGGCTTTATTCCAGACTTTGGTTATTGGTCTATTCCAATTGCAACTTTCGTATTCTATGTATTTGTTTCTATAGAGATTATAGCAGAAGAAATAGAAGACCCTTTTGGATTAGACGACAATGATTTACCACTTGATGAGCTAAGCGATAAAATTAAAACAAATATTAAGGAAATTGAAGCTTAAACTGTTCCTTGAAATTTTGGACTTTGCTCAATAGCATCCATTACTTGTTCAAGAATATCTTCTACACTATCATCATAATTAATATCAAGTGGTTTTTTGATAGTCAATTTCAAAGTTGATCCTTTCTTTTTTATCAGTAGCCCTTTCTTATCAAATGCCCTCCGGAACCCATCAACCACAACAGGTACTACAATAGGTTTGTAGTTTTTTATAATATGTGCAGTACCTTTTCTCCCTGGCACATACGGTTTTGTTGTCCCTTGTGGAAATGTAATAACCCAACCAGATTTCAACGCTTTCTCTATACTTTCAGTATCATTTTTATCTACTTCACGCTGAATATTTTCGCCTGCTTCTCTCCAAGTTCTCTTAATACTAATGGAACCTGTTAATTTAAATAGTTTTGGAATAATACCCGAATCCATAGTTTCTGCAGCGGCTACGTAGTAAAAATTTGTGTATGGTCTCAAAAAAAAGTCCCAAAAAGTAATTTGATTTGGTTTCCCTGTTTTTGCATTACCCATTGCATGAATCATATAGGCAACATCAGCAAAATAAGTTTGGTGATTCGAAACAAATAATACATTTTTACTAGGTAGTTCATTATAAAGTTCAGCTCCTGTTATTTCATTTTTATTAATAACACCAAACCTCATATATGTGAATGGAGAAGCCATTCTCATAATGGCCTTCTTTAAAAAGATGTATTGTCCGAAAACGTTTTTTTCTAGCACTTTAAATAGTGTTTATTTGACCTTTTTCCTTAGCGAAAGTTTTGTTCCTACAGAAGGCTGTGAACCTAAAACTATGTTATTCTTTTTATACAACTGTTTTAGTTTTAATCCATATAATTGAGATATAGATCTCATTGTTTCTCCTTCTTTAACTATATGAGTATCTGATTTTGCTTTATTCTTTTTAGGTTGTAAATAAATAATCTCACCTGAAGTGACTTTATCCGATTTATTAAGGTCGTTATATTTTAATATTTGCCATGTGTTCATATTAAAATCTTTAGCAATGTCCTGAATATTATCTCCTTCACTTACTAAGACATATTTAATATTGTTATGCAGTTTTACAATTCTTGAAGTTGATTTAGCAATTAATACATCCGATGTTTTTGTTTTATTTGCTTTTCGAGGAGGAACCTTTGCATAGTTATCGTATTCATATAATTTATGCTTTTCAATTAAGCCAATCAATAAATCAGGATATTTTGGATTAGTTGCATAACCTGCTTTTTTCAATCCTTTTGCCCAACCTTTGTAATCAGTAATTTTTAATTCAAATAAAAAAGCATATCTATTCCGAGTTTTTAAAAATTCAGAATGATCTTTATATGAGTCATAAACGTCATTATACTTTCTAAAACATTCATTTTTTTCATCGTCATCTAAATACATTGTTTTACCAGTCCATCCAGAATGACATTTAATCCCAAAATGATTTTTACCATAAACGGCTAAAGGGCTATTGCCATCTCCTGATTCTAATATTCCTTGTGCAAGTGTAATACTTGCTGGAACACCCGAATGATGCATTTCTTTGACTGCAATATCTTTAAATTTTTGAATATACTCCTCTCTAGTCTGTCTTCTTTCAGCAGGCTGAGCTATCAATACAATTGTATTAATAATTAAAAATGATATAGAAATAAGCTTTTTCAAATGTTAACTACAAAATTAAGATTGTTAATTTAACACAAGAGCCATGCCTAGTCAAGATATTAACAGTTAATTATTGATTACAAAACAATTCCTAATCGTTCTTCAAACCCCTTATTTCCCTGGATTCCACCTGTATGAATAGCTATGATTGTTTTATTATTTAATTCTTCTGAATTGTTTAATAAATCAAAAATGCCATAAAGCATTTTACCTGTGTATATTAAATCTAAAGGAATATTATGCTTTTTATTAAACTCTTGAACAAAACTCACTAAATCAGAATTTACTTTAGCATAACCTCCTAAATGATAATCAGTAATTAGATCCCAATTTCTATTTTCAACAACATTCTTGTATTTTTCAGTATAATCAGAAATCAAAGTGTTTATTTCTTCTTTTAAAAAAACTCCACCTTTTAATGCTGGAAAACCATACACCTGTTTTTCTGTGGAAGCAATTATACCGGCAATTGTTCCTCCAGTTCCACATGCGCAACAAATCACATCAAAATTGATACTAATATTATTGACTATCTCAGTACACCCTTTTACAGCAAAAGTATTAGACCCACCCTCTGGTACCATATAAAAATTACCATATTCTTGTCTAAGTAATTTTATAAAATCTGAAGTATTTTTATTTCTGTATTCTTCTCGAGAAACATATTTAAAAATCATACCATTATCACTTGCCAATTGCAAGGTTGGATTTAAAGGTGAAATTTCTTCACCTCTAATAACTCCTATTGTATTTAACCCATGCTTTTTGCCTGCAGCTGCCGTAGCAGCAATATGATTTGAATAAGCTCCTCCAAAAGTTAAAATAGTATTGGACTTTTTATTTTTAGCTTCTTGTATATTATATTTTAACTTCCTCCACTTATTTCCAGAAATTTCAGAATGGATTAAATCTTCTCTTAAGATAAATAAACGACTATTTTTACTTTCCAAAACGGAATCAAAAATTTCTATTAAAGGGATGTTATTTTCGTTGATTTCAATCAATCCAATCTCATTTATCTTTGTAACTTTACATTCATTAAAATGAACGATTATTCAAAAATAAACAAACTAGATGAGGGTGACTTTTATTTCACTACTGAAGGATATAAAGTTTTTACTGAGAAATATTTATTAAAACGAGGATATTGTTGTCAAAATGGTTGTCGCCACTGTCCTTATGGTTTTGATAAAAGCAAAGGAAGAATTATAAAAAAATAATGATATCGACCTTAACATATAAAAATTGCATAGAAAAAATTAGTTTTAGATCTAACTGTAGATACCCTTAGTTGTTGATTTTCTCAATCAATAATTAATCAACACTAAACAATCAAACAAAATGACATTTAAAGAACAAGTACAACAAGGTATTCCTGATACATTACCTCAAAAAAAAGAATACGACACAACCGTTTCTCATGCTCCAAAGCGAAAAGATATTTTATCTACAGAAGAAAAAAAATTAGCGCTTAAAAATGCCTTAAGATATTTTGATAAAAAACATCATGCTGAACTTATTATAGAATTTAAAGAAGAGTTAGAAAAGTACGGAAGAATATACATGTATCGTTTTCGCCCTGATTACAGAATATATGCTCGTCCTATTAATGAGTATCCAGGAAAATCAGTTCAAGCAAAATCTATTATGTTGATGATTCAAAACAATTTGGATTACGCTATTGCACAACACCCTCATGAGTTAATAACTTATGGTGGTAATGGAGGTGTTTTTTCTAATTGGGCTCAATATTTATTAACAATGCAATATTTGTCAGAAATGACAGATGAACAAACACTAGTAATGTATTCTGGACATCCTATGGGATTATTCCCTTCCCATAAAGAGGCTCCAAGAGTAGTTGTTACTAATGGAATGATGATACCTAATTACTCAAAACCAGATGATTGGGAAAAATTCAATGCTTTAGGTGTAACTCAATATGGTCAAATGACTGCTGGTTCGTATATGTACATTGGTCCTCAAGGAATTGTTCATGGAACAACTATAACCGTATTAAATGGCTGTAGAAAGATTGACGATAAAGGAACTGGTGGTAAACTTTTTGTAACTGCAGGCCTTGGAGGTATGAGTGGCGCTCAACCAAAAGCTGGTAATATTGCCGGAGTTGTATCAGTAACTGCTGAAGTTAATCCTGAAGCTACATATAAAAGACATGAACAAGGTTGGGTTGATGAAGTGATTAGTGATTTAGATGAATTATGTAAAAGAGTTCAAGAAGCGAAAGATAATAAAGAAGTGGTATCGATAGCTTACGATGGAAATATTGTAGATGTATGGGAAAAATTTGATAAAGAAAATATTTATGTAGATTTAGGTTCTGACCAAACATCTTTACATAATCCATGGGCTGGAGGTTATTACCCAGTTGATATGAGTTTTGAAGAATCAAACGAAATGATGGCAAATAATCCTGAATTATTTAAAGAAAAAATACAGGAAACTTTAAGAAGACATGCTAAAGCTATTAATAACCATACAGCAAAAGGCACCTACTTTTTTGATTATGGAAATGCATTTTTGCTAGAAGCAAGTAGAGCTGGTGCAGATGTAATGGCTGAAAATGGAATTGATTTTAAATACCCATCATATGTTCAAGACATTATGGGACCTATGTGTTTTGATTACGGTTTTGGGCCATTTCGTTGGGTTTGTACATCTGGTGACCCAGAAGATTTATTGAAAACAGATAATATTGCTTGCAATGTTTTAGAAGAAATAATGAAAGAATCTCCTAAAGAGATTCAACAACAAATGCAAGACAATATTACATGGATTAAAGGGGCTCAAGAAAACAAACTAGTTGTAGGTTCTCAGGCAAGAATACTCTATGCTGATGCTGAAGGGAGAATGAAAATTGCTGAAGCTTTTAATAATGCTGTTGCTGATGGTACCTTATCTGCTCCTATAAATTTAGGGAGAGACCACCATGATGTTTCTGGTACAGATTCTCCTTATAGAGAAACAAGTAACATTTACGATGGTTCTCAGTTTACAGCTGATATGGCTATACAAAATGTTATTGGAGATGCTTTTAGAGGTGCAACTTGGGTAAGTATACATAACGGTGGAGGTGTAGGTTGGGGAGAAGTTATTAATGGTGGTTTTGGAATGACTTTAGATGGAACGCCTGATGCAGATAGAAGATTAAAATCCATGTTGTTTTGGGATGTAAACAATGGTATTGCCAGAAGAAGCTGGGCAAGAAATGAAGAGGCTATGTTTGCAATAAAACGTGAGATGGAAAGAAATCCTGATTTAAAAGTTACATTACCTAACATTGTTGACGACAACATTTTAAATAATCTATAATCAAAAAGAGTCCTATAAAAATGGGACTCTTTTTATATTCTTCATCTATTGTTAGATCACTGTTTTACTCCTTTTAAAAATTCTATTTCAAATTTTTCTTTACCCGATAAATTTACTTTTCCTTTTTATTATGAGCCACATCCGATATGTATTTTAGCTTCTAAAGAACTCCAAGAATATCTAATTAATCAAACTGATTTAGAACATAATTTTGGATTAAACGAACATCAAAAAGGCTTAATAATTGGAAAGATGTTTGGTGTTTTGGTTGTTCAAAATCAAAAAAATGAAATCGGCTATTTATCAGCTTTTTCAGGAAAACTCTCAGAGAGTAATCATCATAAAAAATTTGTTCCTCCAGTATATGATATACTTGAAGAGGATGGTTTATACAGAACTGCTGAAAAAGAGATAACAACCATAAGTAACGAAATTGATGAAATAGAAAACAATTCTAACTACAAAAATCTGTTTCAAGAACTTTTAGTTCTGAAAGCAAAAGCAAAAAATGATATTGAAGTAGAAAAAAATAGAATAAGAGAAAGAAGAAATAAAAGAAGAGCTGAAATCAAAAAATTAAAAAGTACACTTTCAGTTGATGAATTAGCAGATTTTCAGCTAAAAATAAATCAAGAAGGAATAAATACTAAGTTTTATATTAATGAGTTAGCGGCTCATTGGGAAAATAAAATCAAACTTGTAGAGCAACGAATCAATCCACTTCAATCTAAATTAGATTTTTTAAAAAATTATAGAAAAGAGAAGTCTGCAAAAACTCAATATGAAATATTTTTAGAATATAAGTTTTTAAATGCAAAAAAAGAAGAGTCAAGTTTACTAGATATCTTTAAAGATATTATCCCTCCTGCAGGTGCTGGAGAATGTGCTTTACCTAAACTTTTACAATATGCTTTTATACATAATTTAAAGCCTATTGCAATGGCTGAATTTTGGTGGGGAGCCTCACCAAAATCCGAAATTAAAAAGCATAAACAATTTTACCCTTCTTGCATAGGTAAATGTAAACCCATTCTCTCTCATATGCTAAAAGGGTTAGAGGTTGATGATGATTTACTTATTATAAATCAAGGTTTAGATAAAAAAATAAAATACGTTTATGAAGATGAAGATATTATAATCATAAACAAACCTAATGAGTTACTTTCTGTTCCAGGCAAAAAAATTACTGACTCTGTTTATTCTAGAATACTTAAAAGTCATCCTACTTTAACTGGCCCTGTAATTGTTCATCGGCTAGATATGTCTACATCAGGTATAATGATTGTTGCTAAAAACAAAGAATCTTACAAGCTAATTCAACAACAATTTATTAATAGAACAATTAAAAAAAGATATGTTGCTGTTTTAGATGGTAATATCACAGAAAAAAAAGGAGTTATTAAACTCCCTTTAAGAGTTGATGTAAACGATAGACCAAAACAACTTGTATGCTTTGAATATGGAAGAAATGCTGTAACCTATTGGGAAGTTATAGAAACCAATGAAAAATATACAAGATTATATTTATATCCTGTAACTGGCAGAACACACCAACTAAGAGTACACTGTGCACATAATGATGGATTAAATACTCCAATAAAAGGAGATGACTTATATGGACTTAAAAAGGATAGACTTTATTTACACGCTGAATCAATCACATTTAATCACCCAACAACAAATAAAGAAATGAAATTTAGTGTAAAACCTAATTTCTAAACTACCTATTCACAGCAATTTTATAAGAATCTTGAGTACCATCAGAAAATATAGTTCTAATTAAATAAGATCCATTAGTTATAGCTGATACATTTATTTTTAATGGAGCCCCATTTAATAATGAATTCTCAGTTAAAACGAGTTTTCCTGATAAATCAAACATTTCCACAGTAACCTTCCCAGCCACCTTCTTTCTTAAAGGAATAGTCAACAAATTAGCTGTTGGGTTTGGATAAGGAATTAAAACTTTATCACTTTCATAATTAGTTATATTTGTTGGGAAATCAAAATGAGCTACAATAGCTGGTGTAGTTTCAAATCCAAAACCAGCTGCATACCATTGGCTAGAACCTCCTGTTGCTAATGTTTTAACTGGTCCTGAATATTCTAAATAATTATTAACTGTTGCATAATAATCTATTTTAGAGTCAAATCCAACTTGCAGAGAATCACTAGATGTATAAACACAAAACAAATAGCGTTGGTTATCATTTAATGAAATTGGAGATTCAGTAAATTCTAAATACTTATTCACCCCGCTTTCACTTTCATCAATATAAAAATCAGTTGCAGAACCTATTTGATTTAAAGACCATAAACTAGCCGGAGCAGGAAAAGAAGGATCATTAGCATCCGAAAAAACATCATTCCATTCGTAAAGTCTAACCTCTAACAATTCACCTGACATCGAAGAACCAACTGGAGTACAAGAATAAGTTAATCCTGTTGCATTAAGTCTACTTGCATTAGGGTTTTTATATTGAATACAAACTTCAAAATCATCATAAGAAGTAACCCCTTCCCATAAATATTTACCACTAGTTGCAATTGGCTGATTTAATACATCAACCCTTGATTTAGAATATGTATTATCATTTGTAACCTTAAACTGACTAACAACAACATTATCGGCTGAATCGTCATCTGCAATATTAGGATATATTGAATAGGTTATCGTGTATACTCCAGATTGCCAAGAAGTTCTTCCAAAATTACCTAAATCTATGTACTGCGTATCAACAACTATACCTAAAGGGGCGGTAAAATTTACAGGATTTGATGTAAAACTATGAATAGTATTTCCTTCAAAATCTATATTAACTGAAGCAGTTACTCCATTTTGAGGATTTGATCCTTGATTATATGTCCATAGTCCTAAATCAAGGTTTAACTCAGAACTATCCTGTGATAATGAAATAGGATTAGAGAAACTTTCAGCCATAACAATATCTGATTTACTCGTTCCCATATCATTAGGATGTAAGCCTATTTTAGTACCTATAAATGCAACAACTCCTCCTGCTGCAATTTGAGCTTTAAGCAAATCTCCTTCTTCACTTCCAATTGCCACAACAGGAATAGTAATACTTGAAGCGTAAGTTGTACCTCCCATCCCAAATGTACCAGGTTCTCTATTAATTATTATAACTCCTATTGCTCCAGCTTGTTGAGCATAATAAGCTTTAATATCATGCCAACAAAAACTTCTATAAACCACAGCTATTTTCCCTGTTAAATCGTTGATTACTGGCTCACATGCGTCTTGCCATGATGGGTTATTATTTGCATTGGGATCAAGTACTCCAAAAGTTGTGGCATCTTCAGCAAATACTAACTCTGCTTCAATAGCATTACCTGAATTTGTCATATCAGGAGTTGCAGAATAACCTGAAGAAATAGGATCTGCCCATCTAGAATCATATACTCCAAGAAGTGAAGCATCATTTGGACTTTCAGTTACCTGAAAAATTACCTGGCTATTAATTGAGTTTAATATTAAAAAAGAGATAAGCAGTGTAAATAACTTTTCCATAAATTTAGATTTTAAAGAATACTAAAATAAATAAAAAAGCCCTAACATAAATATGTTAGGGCTTTTTATATTTAAAGATTGAAATCTTATCTGTTTACAGAAATTTTATAAGAATCTGTAGAACCGTTTGCAAAAGTAGTTTTGAAAACATAAGAACCATTAGCTATAGAAGCTACATTAATTCTTACAGGTCCATTACCTACAACTGAATTTTCAGTTAAAACTAATTTACCAGCAACATCAAATACTTCAACAGTTACATTTCCTGTTACATTCTTTCTAACTGGGATGCTTAATAAATTAGCAACTGGGTTAGGGAAAGGAATAACAGCAGCATCGTTAGCTTCTTCAGCAACACTTGTTGGAGATAAATCGAAGTTTACAGAAATACCTGTAGAAACATCATATCCAAAACCAGCAGCATACCACTCTTCAGTACCACCTGCAGGTAAATCACCTACTGGAGAAGAAAATTCTAAATAGTTATTGATAGTAGATGTGTAATCAATTTGAGCATCAAAACCTACTCTTAATGAATCACTTGCATTGTATAAACAAAATAAATAACGTTGGTTATCAACTAAATTAATAGGAGCTTCATCAAATGCCATATATTTGTTAACACCATCTTCTGACTCATCTAAATAGAAGTCAATTCCACTACCAATTTGAGTACGAGCCCATGGGCTAGCAGCAGCAGGGAAAGCAGGATCATTAGCATCAGTAAATACATCATCCCAAGTATAAGCTCTAACTTCAACAAGTTCACCACCCATTGTTCCACCTACTGGCTCACAAGAATAAGTAATACCCATTGCTTTTAATCTACTTGCGTTAGGATTTTTAAACTGAATACATGTCTCAAACCAATCGTAAGTTGTTGTTGATTCATTTAAAGAGAATGCTGTAGTATGAATTGGCTCATTAGAACCATCTAATCTAGCTTTTGCGTAAACATTATCTGCTGTAACTTTAAATGAAGACATCATAGAGTTATCTGCTGGAGCATCATCAGTAACAGGAGTATTAATAGTATAAGTAACAGTATAATTACCTGTTAACCAAGCTGGATTTCTACCATAGTTTCCTAAATCAACATACTGAGTATCTACGAAAGATGTATCAGGAGCATTAAAATCTAAAGGAGCTGAAGTCATAGTATGAATTGTAGACCCCATGTAATCAATATCAACAGTAAAAGTTACACCAGTCATAGGATTTTGACCTACATTGTAAGCCCAAATACCTAAATCTAAGTTTAACTCAGAACTATCTTGAGATAATGATAATGGATTACCAGTACTTTCTGCCATTACTATGTCAGCAGGACTTGTTCCCATATCGTTTGGATATAAACCTACTTTAGAACCTATGAAAACCTCTAAAGACCCTCCATTTTCTAAACAAGCAATTAATGCATTTCCGTCATCTTCACTTACCATTACGTAAGGAATGTTAACGTTAACACCATAAGTACCACCAGCCATACCTACTGCATCTCCAGTATGGTTAACTATAATAGCACCAATAGCACCTCTTTTTTGTGCGTTAAATCCTTTTAACCCAAATTCACAAGCACCTCTATAAAAAATAGCAATTTTACCTGTTAAATCTTGAGTCCAAGTTAAAGAATCACAAGCATCGTTGTTTTTGTTGTGAGGCGTATTACCACCAGCATCAATAGTACCATCAGTACCATCATCAGCTAAAACAACATCAGCTTGAATTGAGTTAGCACCAACAAACATGTTAGGCATAGCCCAATCTGTAGCAGATCCATCTAACTCACCAGCAAATCTGTAAGTGTAAGTTCGCTCTAACGAAGTACACGTAGGAGCAGAAACAACATCAACAATAACTTGAGAAAATCCCATAGTTGTTGCGATTGCCATTCCTAATAATAAAGTAATTTTTTTCATTTTTTATTAGTTTAGTTAATAATTAAATTTTAGTTAGTGAGCCAAAAATACTAATTATATTTTATTCAACAAACAAGAGTAATTTAAAAATAATCAACATTTAATTAACGGTTAAGAATAAATTTTATCGGTAAATTAGTGCTAATTTCATTCTTTACTCAATTTCTTTTTATTATTCACCCAATAGCTAGGGAGACAAGCTTTGCAATATTATTTTCATATCATGAATAATTTAATTAATAAAAGGTATACCAATATGAATACGAACATATAAGTTAGATTGTTTACACAAATCAATTAAAGGTTAATATTCAAGGATTAAGGTTCTATTAATCTATATTATTGGTACAGTATTTGTTTTTATTAATTTAGTCTAAAAAATTAATTATGAAAAAACTTATTTTTCCATTCTTACTTTTAATCTCTCTTTTTTCTTGTCAAAAAGATGAAGAAAATAACAATAGTTCAGGTTCTGCTATTAGCATAAATGGAACATGGGTATGCGAAGAAAGCTCTCAACTATTAGGAAATAGTATTTACTCCGTTAACATTAGTCCACATAGTAGCATAACTAATAGAGTAGTTATGGACAATTTTTACAATCTTGGAGTCCAAATTAGTAATGCTCAAATAGATGTAAGTGGAAATAATCTTACCCTATTTTCTCAAAACATTAATGGCTTTGATGTTAATGGCTCGGGAACAATAGTTAACAACTCTAAAATTAACCTAAGCTATACTGCTGAAGATGGATCCGGTATTGATAATGTTACTGCAGTTTTTACTAAAACAAATTAAAACTATCTCAGTTTTGCTCCAAGTTCTTTTTCAAAAGAAGAAACTAACTTATTCATTGTTGCGTCTATCTGATTATCTGTTAATGTCTTGTTTTCATCTTGAAAGACAAAACTTACAGCGTAAGATTTTTTTCCTAACTCAAGATTCTTTCCTTCATAAACATCAAATAAATTAATATTTTTCAAAAGTTTCTTTTCTTGTTTTAAGGCTATAGCTTCTATTTGAGAATAATTAATAGCTGAATCCAATAGCAGAGCTAAGTCTCTACGAACTGATGGATACTTGGAAACCTCTTTATACTGAAGGTTTTTGGTATAAGAAAGCAATTCTATTAAAACATCATAATTTATTTGAGCATAAAACACCTCTTGATTAATATCAAATTGTTTTTGAACTGAAACATCAATTTTCCCAAAATTTAAAAGTTCTTTATTGTTTACTTCATAACAAAGCCCGTAAGCTAAATTGTTTAATTCTGAATCTTTACTTACAAATTTCAAATTGTTTAATCCGAATTTAGTTATTAGACTATCAACAAATCCTTTTAGATGATAAAAATTAGCTTGACCACCATTGTTAATCCAATTTTCATCATGATGATTACCAGAAACAATAAGACTTAAAAAATTTGTTTCTTTAAACTTCTCTTCTTTTTTATAATAAGTTTTTCCAAATTCAAAAAGTTTTAAATTCGGTGTTTTTCTATTTTGATTATATTGAACTACTTCAAGCCCATTATAAAGCATTGACTGCCTCAAAACATCCAACTCACTACTTAAGGGATTTGAAACTTCAACTAAAGTATCTTGCTCTTTGTAATATGAAGATTTTGTTAATGAATTTGACATAATTTCATGAAACCCATTAGCAATAAGCATATCAGAAATACTGTTAGTAATCTCTTCTTTATCTATTTTAGCTCTATAAACAACAGCTGAATTCATTGTGGATGGTAATTTAATCGTGTTATAACCATAAACACGTAAAACTTCTTCTATTACATCTATTTCTCTTTGAACATCTACTTTAAAAGGAGGTACAGACAATTTTAGCCCATTTTCATCCTCATTTAAAATTTCAATCTCTAAAGAACTTAATATGTTTTTAATAACAACTGGAGATATAAATTCTCCAATAATCTTTTCGCAATTAGCAAAACTAAATTCTACTTCAAAGTTTTTAATTGGAGTTGGATAAACATCAATAATATCAGAGCTAACCTGCCCTCCAGCAACTTCTTTCATTAAAGATATTGCTCTTTTTAAAGCATATACAGTTATATTTGGATCACACCCTCTTTCATATCGAAATGATGCATCAGTATTTAAACCTTGGCGTTTTGCAGTTTTTCGAATAGCTACAGGGTTAAAATAAGCACTTTCTAAAAATATACTTGTCGTACTTTTTGATACTCCTGACTTTGCCCCACCAAAAACACCTGCTATACACATGCCTTCCTTATCATTGCAAATCATCAAATCATCTACTGATAATTCACGATCTTTATCATCTAAAGTTGTAAATTTTGTTTTATCAGGCAAAGTTCCTACCCTTACCTTCTTTCCTTCAATTTTATCTGCATCAAAAGCATGTAGAGGCTGTCCTGTTTCATGTAAAACAAAATTTGTTACATCAACAATATTATTTATAGGTGTTAATCCTATTGACAACAACCTGTTTTTTAACCAGTCTGGAGAATCCTTAACCTCAATTCCACTTAAGGTAACCCCTGTATATCTAGGACATAAATCTTCATTTTGAACTTCGACTTCTATAACATTGTTTGCGTTATCAATTTTAAAATTATCAACTGACGGCTTTAAAAGCTTAGAAGTAGACGCATCATTTGTGTTTAATACAGCAACTATATCTCTTGCAACACCAATATGTCCGGTTGCATCTGCACGATTAGGAGTTAAACCTATTTCGTAAATATAGTCATCTTCTATTTTAAAATATTCCTTAGCTGGAGTTCCTATTTTAGCATTTACATCTAAAACCATTATTCCATCATGAGATTTTCCTAAACCGATTTCATCTTCAGCACATATCATTCCTTCTGAAAGCTCTCCTCTAATCTTAGATTTTTTTATTTTAAAGCTATCTTCTCCAGAATACAAAGTAGTTCCTATAGTTGCTACAACAACCTTTTGACCGGCAGCAACATTTGGTGCACCACATACAATAGACAAATAATTCTCTTCACCAACATCAACTGCTGTAAGACTCAATTTATCGGCATTTGGATGTTGTGTTTTTGTGATTACCTCTCCAATCACAAGTCCTTCTAAACCACCTTTTATTGTTTGTTGCTTTTCAAAACCTTCAACTTCTAATCCAGAATCAGTTAAAATTTGAGAAATTTTTTCAGGATTAACAGTTACGTCAATATAATTTTTTAGCCAGTTGTAAGAAATCTTCATTTAAACTATAATTTAAGGAAGCAAAAGTAATTATTTTACTTGCAAAACACTCAAGGCAAAAGCTATTTAGTTTTACCAGTTTTGATTGATTTTTTTACTTTTCGTTTCTTCTTTTCTGGATCTTCATGGAAAAAATATCGAAAATCAATTGTTACATAATTACCTATTAGCTCAAATATTGGTCTTTCATCTCTTCCGTTTCCATTATACCATACAATCTCTTTAGCAATTGGCGAAAATGGACGATGATATGAGCCACCTAAATAAAAATAACCACTCTCTTCTGTTCTATATTCCCATCCAACATTAGCAATCAAACTAGTTTGTATCCAGTCACTTACTATAACATCATTTTGAAAACTAGGGCTAAATGTATATAAATCTGAAGGATAAATATCCATGGATACACCACCAGAAACGTTCATATACATTTCTCTACTCAACTTCACATAAACTAAAAGTGAAACAGGAATTTCGTAGTTAATTAAATTAAAGTTTGAGTTTTCATTAAAATTTAAATCTTCATCATCAATAGATAAATCGTATCCTCTTTTCAAGTAATTAATTCCAGTTTCTAAAGACAATGTTTTAGTAAGGCCTTTTCGTATTACCATTCCAAAACTATATCCTAACTTAGGCTTAACGGAAAAAAACACATTATTTTGATCTAACAGCTGCTCCCCAGTATTAAAAAGAGAGCTTGGTATTATTGGTTTAATTTGAATCCCAAATGTTGTTACACGCTCTTGACTCAATAATGAAGAATTCATTATGAAAACCAAACAAAAGAATATTAAAAGATTTAAGCGTATTTTCATTAGACAAAATTAATCTTTTGTAGGAAGTATTCCGAGAAATTCTTAGAGTTAACGCAAATTGTGAAAATGTATTGTAAAAAAAGCCCTCAAATAAATTTGAGGGCTTTAAATTTAGTCAATTATCATTCCTGCTCCAACAGTTTCGTTGGTAGCCTCATCTATTAAAATTAAACTACCTGTTGTTCTATTTCTTGTGTATTGATCAAACATTAAAGGTTTAGTAGTTCGAATTGAAATTCTTGCAATTTCATTCATTTTAACCTCTTTATCATCTTCTATTCTATGAAGAGTATTAATATTTACTTTATACTTAACCTCTTTAACAACACAACGAACATCATTAGAAGTATGTTTTACAGCATATTTGCCGTTAGACACAATCGGTTTTTCGTTCAACCAACATACCATCAAGTCTATATCTTGACTTACTTCAGATTTATTATTTTCACGAACAATCATATCACCTCTACTAATATCTATATCATCTTCTAAAGTTATAGCAACAGACATAGGAGCAAAAGCTTCTTCAATACTCCCATCCATAGTATCTATAGATTTTATTTTGGAAGTAAACCCCGATGGTAAAACCATCACATCATCTCCAGGCTTAAAAATTCCTCCAGCTATCCTTCCAGCATATCCTCTATAATCATGATATTCTGTTGATTGAGGTCTTATTACATTTTGAACTGGAAAACGACAATCTATATGATTATAATCACTTCCTATATGAATATTTTCTAAAAGGTACATCAAGGTTGAACCTTTATACCAGTCCATGTTCTCTGACTTATTTACTACATTATCTCCCTTTAATGCACTCAAAGGAACAAAATGAATATCTTTTACATTTAATTTTGAAGAAAAAGCTTCTAAATCTCTTTTGATATTTTCAAAAACTTCTTCAGAGTAATCTACCAAATCCATTTTGTTTATACAAAAAACAACATGTGGTATCCCTAAAAGTGAAGAGATAAATGTATGTCTAGAGGTTTGTTCAACCACACCATGTCTAGCATCTACTAATATAATAGAAAGATTAGATGTTGAAGATCCTGTAACCATATTACGTGTATACTGAATATGACCTGGAGTATCAGCAATAATAAACTTTCGTTTAGGCGTCGCAAAGTACCTGTATGCCACATCTATAGTTATACCTTGCTCTCTTTCTGCTCTTAACCCATCAGTTAAAAGTGCAAGATTTACATTTTCATCCCCTTTTCTTCTACTCGATTCTTCTATTGCTTCATATTGATCAGCAAAAATTGATTTCGAATCATATAATAATCTTCCAATCAAAGTACTTTTACCGTCATCAACACTTCCTGCAGTTGAAAAACGTAAAAGTTCCATATTTAAATATGAGTTAGTATCCATAACTTAAAAATATCCTTGTTTTTTTCTATCTTCCATTGCTGCTTCAGAACGCTTATCATCAGATCTTGTACCTCTTTCTGTTGTTCTAGCAGCAGCAACTTCTTCAATTATTTTTTCAATAGAGTCAGCATCAGACTCAACTGCTCCTGTACATGTTGCATCCCCTATTGTTCTAAATCTAACCTTCATTTTTTTAGTAGGCTCAGATTCTCTTTGCTCAATAAAATGAGTAGTTGACATTATAACCCCATCACGAACAAACACATCTCTTTCGTGAGCTAAGTAAATTGAAGGAATATCAATTTTTTCTTGAAGAATATATTGCCATACATCCATTTCAGTCCAATTACTAATAGGAAAAACCCTAAAGTGTTCCCCCATTTGTTTTCTTCCATTAAATATATTCCACAATTCTGGTCTTTGATTTTTTGGATCCCATTGCCCAAAATCATCTCTGTGAGAGAAAAAACGTTCTTTTGCTCTTGCTTTCTCCTCATCTCTTCTTGCTCCTCCCATAGCACAATCGAATTTATGCTCTTCAATTGTATCTAAAAGAGTTACCGTTTGTAATGCATTTCTACTTGCACTAAACCCTTTTTCTTCAACAACCTTACCTTCATCAATAGATTTTTGAACTGACCCCACTATTAGATTAGCTCCAATTTTTTCTACATATTCATCCCTAAATTTTATAGTCTCTGGGAAATTATGTCCCGTATCAACATGAACTAATGGAAAAGGTATTTTCGCTGGCCAAAATGCTTTTCTTGCCATATGAGCTACAATAATTGAATCTTTTCCTCCAGAAAAAAGAAGCGCTGGATTTTCAAATTGAGCAGCAACCTCCCTCAAAACATATATAGCTTCAGATTCTAATTCTTGTAAATGAGTTAAATTATAAGATTTCATAATTCATTTTTAATAAAAATCAAATGTAATTATTAAAAGTTGTACCTAAAAAAAAAGAGCGTGTAGTTTTACACGCTCTTTTAATTATTATTTTTTTAAAGAAAACTAGAACTTAGCTCTTGATTTTCTTCTTTTACGTTTGTTTTTACCTAACACCCAATTATGTTTAGATTTATAAAAATTAGACCTACCTCTTATAGCCCAGCTAAAATTAACTGTAGCTGTTAGGTAACTATCATTATCATCTGGATTACCTCTTCTACTTCCTGCATCAAAATTAGTAAGAAGGTTATTAACATCATTTTCAGCATTTACTTTATCTAAAAGAGCTTGTGTAGTTTTATTAGATATACCATCATAATCATTAGCGTAGGTATTACTCACATCATCAATATAATCAGTAAATGTAGTTCTCCAGCCCATTTCTAAACCAAGCCTATATTTCCTATCAATTGTATAATAAAATCCTAACCCAGCAGGAATAGAAAAATTTATTTTACTATAAGAGACACCTTCAGTTTGCAATGGCTGAAGCTCTACCCAATCACCATTCGCATTTTGTCCTTTAGGATTACTATAAAAAGCACCTACTCCACCAAAAAGGTATAAATTAAAATCTGTTGAATACCGACCTGTTCTTCCTACATCATTAACACGAAAAAGATACAATTCAAGATGCCCTTCTAATTCATACATATCATTTCTAAAGTTCAAGTTACGACTCCTTCTAGCAGGGTTTGCTGTATTAGAATCATCTCCTGAAAGCCTTATGTAGTTTAACGAACCTTTAAAAGCAAATTTTTGTGAAAACCTAGTTCTGTAAAAACCACCTATGGCAAACCTAGTATGATCCAATTTCATATCAGATGGCCCACTTTTAGCAGTTTCTATACCTCCACCAATATCACCTAAGTAATTAGCTACACCAAGAGAAAAACCATAATCAACATTATATTGACTAAACCCTGATAACGAAGCAAATAGAAATATTGCCAATATGTATACTCGTTTTTGCATTACGGCAAATATATTAAACTTATACAAATAGAGAAACTTTAATTTCTTTTTATTCAATATTATTTTCTACAATTAGTATTTTCGTTAACTGTAACAAAGCTAAATAATAAACATTTAAAATGAAAAATATTATTTCAGATTTATTTAAAATTAAATACCCTATAATTCAAGGAGGTATGATATGGAATAGCGGATGGAAATTAGCCTCAGCAGTTAGCAATTCTGGCGGATTAGGTTTAATAGGTGCTGGTTCAATGTATCCAGAAGTGTTTCGAGAGCATATTGTAAAATGTAAAAAAGCTACAGACAAACCTTTTGGAGTAAACCTTCCCATGCTCTACCCTCAAATTGATGAGCTTATCAATATTATTCTTGAAGAAGATATCAAAATTGTTTTCACTTCTGCTGGAAACCCAAAAAAATATACTCAGTTTTTTCAAGAAAAAGGAATTACTGTTGTGCATGTTGTACCAGGATTAAAATTTGCTTTAAAAGCTCAAGATGCAGGTGTTGACGCTATTGTTGTTGAAGGTTTTGAAGCTGGCGGTCATAATGGAAGAGATGAAACAACCACTTTATGTTTGGTGCCAATGGTAAAAAAAGAACTTTCAATTCCTATTATAGCTGCAGGAGGTATTGCTACGGGTAAAGGAATGCTAGCCGCAATGACTTTAGGCGCTGATGGCGTTCAAATTGGAAGTAGGTTTGCTGCTTCAATTGAGGCTTCATCTCATGAAAACTTTAAAAATGAAATTGTAAAAGCAAAAGAAGGAGACACTTTATTAACACTTAAAGATGTTACTCCTGTTCGCCTATTAAAAAATAAGTTTTTCGAAAAAATTAATGATGCTATATCCAAAGGTGCTTCACCTGAAGAACAAAAAGAAATTTTAGGAAGGGGGCGTGCAAAAAAAGGGATGTTTGAAGGCGATTTAATTGAAGGAGAATTAGAAATTGGACAAATTGCTGGTTTAATTGACAGTATAGAACCTGTTGAAAAAATCATCAACGACATAATCAAAGAATACAGAGAAGCATTAGAGGAATTAAAAGCAGATAAATATAAATTTTAGATGATAACATTTGAAAAATTTGAATTAGAAAACGGTTTAAGAGTAATTGTACATCAAGATAAAGCTACACCAATAGTCGCTTTCAATTTATTATACGATGTTGGAGCTAGAGATGAAGATGAAAACCAAACTGGATTTGCTCATTTATTTGAGCATTTAATGTTTGGTGGCTCAGTAAATATTCCAAATTTTGATGAGCCACTTCAAAATGTGGGGGGGGATAATAACGCTTTTACCTCTAATGATATTACCAACTACTATATTACTGTTCCAAAAGAAAATTTAGAAACTGCTTTTTGGCTTGATTCTGACAGGATGTTAAGTTTAGCTTTTACTGAAAAAAGTTTGGAAGTTCAACGACAAGTTGTAATTGAAGAATTTAAACAAAATTACCTTAACCAACCTTACGGTGATGTTTGGCTACTTCTTCGTCCTCTTGCATACAGCAAGCACCCTTATAAGTGGGCTACAATTGGGAAAGAAATTAGCCATATCGAAAATGCTACTATGCAAAATGTGAAAGATTTTTTTTACAAACATTATTTACCAAATAATGCTATTTTGGTTGTTGCTGGAGATATTAAAACTGAGACAATAAAGGAGCTAAGTAATAAATGGTTTGGAGATATTAAACCAGGCAACGTGCCTAAACGAGATTTGCCCAAAGAACCTAAACAAACTGAAGAAAGAAGATTAAAAGTAGAAAGAGAAGTTCCTTCAAATGCTATTTATAAAGCTTATAAAATGTGTAGTCGAACGCATTCTGATTATTTTGCTACAGATTTGTTAAGCGACATATTATCGCTAGGAGATAGTTCTAGACTTTATAAAAATTTAATAAAAGAACAAAAATTATTTAGTGATTTAAACGCATATGTTATGGGAAGCTCAGATGACGGCTTATTTGTAATTAGCGGAAATCTTTCTGAGGGAGTAAGTTTTGAGGTGGCTGAGGCAGGAATTATAAAAGAACTTGAAAATATAAAAGCGAACAGTTTATCTGAAACAGAATTGCAAAAAGTAAAAAACAAACAAGAATCTTCAAGAGAATTTTCTGAAACAAGCGTACTAACTAAAGCGATGAACCTCGCTTTTGCTGAACTAAATGGTGATGCAAACTTAATTAATACTGAAGCAGATAATTACAACCAAGTAACTGTAAAAGATATTGAAAGAATTGCGAACGAGATTTTAATTTCAACAAATTGCTCAACTTTAATTTACGCTAAAAAATAAATCAATGACACTATTAGACAGAAAATTAGCTCCAAAATTCAAACAAGTTTCTACTATTCATTTTCTTCAACCTAAAACTCAGAAATTAGATAATGGAATAATTTTTCATTCTATTGCTGGAGGAAGCCAAGATATTTTAAAAATTGATTTTATTTTTAACGCAGGAATATGGCATCAAAACAATCCATTAATAGCTAAAGCAACAAATAGCTTACTTAAAGAAGGAACAAAAAAATATAATGCTCATGATATCGCAGATGGTATTGATCAATATGGAGCTTATTTTCAACACGAAGTAGATTACGACAACGCATCTCTTACAATTTATACTTTAGCAAAGTATTTAGATAATGTTTTAGCTTACATCAAAGAAATTTTACTTTATCCAAAATTTGATGAGCATGAGTTTTCAACCTACAGAGAAAATTCAATAGAAAGATTTAAAATTAACCAAGAAAAAGTATCCTTTTTAGCACGAAATGAATTCATGAAACAGCTATTTGGCTATGATTTTCCTTATGGGAAAATCGCTAAAATTGAAGACTTTAAGAATTTATCTTTAACCGAAATAAAAGAGTTCTATTATAATTTTTATGATTTAAGCAATTGTGAAATTGTTGCTTCGGGTAATGTTAATAGTAAAACTTTTGATTCACTAAATAGTTGTTTTGGCTCTCAAAAAATTAAAACTGAAGCAATCAATATTAAAACACAAACAATAATTAATAAGGAGCAAAACAAAAAAGTTCACATTGAAAAAAAAGGTGCTCTTCAATCAGCAATTAGAATTGGTAAGTTAATGCCAAATAAACTTCATCCTGATTATTTTAAATTACAAATATTAAGTACGATTCTTGGTGGCTATTTTGGCTCTCGGTTAATGAAAAACATTAGAGAAGATAAAGGTTATACTTATGGTATTGGATGTGGCTTACTTAGCTTAAAAAATGCAGGTTACTTTTTTATCTCTACCGAAGTTGGTGCTGAAGTTACAAATAATGCACTTCAAGAAATCTATAAAGAAATTAAATTACTTCAAACTGAAGAAGTCTCAAAAGAGGAATTAGATTTAGTTAAAAACTACTTATTAGGAAATCTTCTTAAATCGTGTGATGGCCCCTTTAAAATGGCCTCATTATTCGAGAACGTTCACTTCTATGGACTAGATTATAGTTTCTACAACAATTATATTGAAACCATAAAAACAATCACTTCAGAAGAGCTTATAAAAATTGCTAATGAATATTTAAAAGTTGATTCTTTAACAGAAGTTGTAGCCGGAAGTAATTAAAACTTAAGTGCTAAACCTGTACCTAAATTCAAACCTCTTAGTGTCCATTTAAGTGATGAAGGATTATCATTCGAAGTAATTTCAGTATAATTATAAACTGTATAACCTAAATTAAAAAGTACTCCAAAATGCTCACTAAAAAACAATCTATCTGACAAATATAAACTAACATAACTTCCTCCGCCTTTTAACACTGTCCCATCCAAATCCTTCCAATTAACAGAAGAACCTCCCAAAGCTAAACCTACAAACAAATCATTTTTATCAGAATTAGATAAATGATAATTAACTTTAAAAGCAAAATCTACACTTTTAACACTTTCTACAGTCTCTGTACTATCTTCATTGTCAATAAAATAATTCGAAAATCCTAATTGTACACCTAAACCAACTTTGTTAGAAACTCCATATTCAAAACTAATTGGCACCATAGTACTTGCAGCTCCATCATTTTTAACGACTGTTGTTGGTGGAATTGTAATAAATAATATATTAATTGCGGGAGTAGTAAATTCAGATCTTGTACTGTAAGCACCAAACCCAATACCTAAATCAAAATTTACATTACCTTTTTGAAAAGCTTGACCAAAAGCAGTTCCAGATAACAATATTACAACCAATACTAGTTGAGCTATTTTTTTTCATAATTAATGAGTTATAAATTTTAAATCAAATGTATAAAAAATTTATTGATTGAATAAAAAAAGCCCAAAAGCTTAACTTTTGGGCTTAATCGTTAAAACTATATTCTTAATAACAATATTTATTTTCAGCTATTAATTTATCTGCAATATTTCTTCTTGCATCTTTTACATTAAATGCTTGTTGTTTTGTAAAACGTTTTAATCCCATTTGCATAATTCTTAGCTCGTCGCCTTCTACAAATGAATTAATGGCATCTTTACCTGCTTTGTTAATCTTATCTGCAGCATCATAAATGTAAACATTCATCATATCTATCTCGTTTTGTATTGCTGCCTTGTCGTTAGATAAAGAAAGTTTTTCAACTCTTAACAAAATAGATTCAGCAACGTAAGTTTCTATTGCCATATCTGCTATATTCATTAATATTTCCTGCTCTTTCGATAATTGCATCATCAATTTTTGTGCTGCGCTACCAGCAACCATTAAAATTGCTTTCTTGAATTTTTTTACCGTTTCGTGTGCTTGTTCAAAAATATCATCACTTCCAGCTCCAAAATCAGGAATACTCATTAATTCTTTCGCCACTTCCTGAGCTGGTCCCATTAAATCCAACTCACCTTTCATTGCTTTCTTTAGCAACATATCAACAGTTAACATTCTGTTAATTTCGTTTGTTCCTTCAAATATTCTATTGATACGTGCATCTCTATATGCAGCTTCCATAGGAGCTTCTGCCGAATACCCCATACCACCATAAATTTGAACTCCTTCATCAACAACAAAATCTAACACTTCAGAACCATGAACTTTTAATATTGCTGCCTCTGCTGCAAACTGACTAATTCCATCTAAAGTTGCTTTTTGCTTATCTACTCCTGCATCAACATATGCCTGTATTGCATCATCAATATTTTGACTACAACGATAAATTGCAGACTCTGATGCAAAAACTTTTATCGCTTGCTCACCAAGTTTATGTTTAATAGCTCCATATTTAGATATTGGTCTTCCAAATTGATTTCTTTCGTTTGCATAATTTACTGCTGAAGTAATTATTTTTTTACAACCTCCAATAGCAGAACCAGCTAATTTAATACGCCCAATATTTAAGATATTTAAAGCGATTTTAAATCCGCCTTGTCTTTCTCCTAATAGATTTTCAACTGGTACTTTACAGTCATTAAAGAAAACCTGGCGAGTAGATGAACCTTTAATTCCTAATTTCTTTTCTTCAGGATTAAGTGTTATACCTCCAAACTCTTTTTCAATAATAAAAGCAGTTAAATTTTCATCATCATCAATTTTAGCAAATACAGTAAAAACATCTGCAAAACCAGCATTTGTAATCCACATTTTTTGTCCATTAATGATGTAATGCTTACCATCATCAGAAAGTTTTGCTTTTGTCTTTGCAGAATTCGCATCAGAACCAGAACTAGGCTCTGTTAAACAATAAGCAGCTTTCCATTCACCAGTAGCTAATTTAGGTACATACTTTTCGCGTTGCTCTGCATTTCCATAATATAAAATAGGCAAGGTTCCTATACCTGTATGCGCAGAAATAGATACAGCGAAAGAATGAGCTCCACCTATAACCTCTGAAGTAAGCATACTGGTTACAAAGTTTTTACCAAACCCCATATACTCTTCAGGAACTGAAACTCCTAAAATACCTAGTTCACCGGCTTTCTCCATTAATGAAGAAGATAAGCCTTCCTCTTGTTTTTCAATTCGCTCTAAATTTGGTTCAATTTCTTGTTTTATAAAGTCAGAGCATGTATCTGCAATCATTCTTTGTTCTTCATCAAAATCTTCAGGAATAAATACATCTCTTGGGTCGGTTTCTTTTATTAAAAACTCTCCACCTTTTATTGCTTTTTTATTTTGTTCCATAGCTATATTTTTATTCTTCTTATTTATTTGTAATCTTATTTTAATAACTCAAATATTCCAGCAGCACCCTGTCCAGCTCCAACACACATGGTAACCATACCATATTTTTGGTCTCTTCTTCTCATTTCATTAAATAATTGAACCGAAAGTTTTGCTCCTGTACATCCTAATGGATGACCAAGTGCAATGGCTCCACCATTAACATTTACGATATCTGGATTTAAGTTTAATTCTTTTAATACCGCAACAGATTGAGATGCAAATGCTTCATTTAATTCAATTTGTTGAATATCATTTATAGACATTCCCGCTTGTTTTAATACAGCTGGAATTGCTTTTACAGGTCCTATTCCCATTATTCTTGGTTCAACACCAACAGCGGCATAACTAACTAGTCTCGCAATTGGTTCCAACCCTAATTCTTTCACTCTTTTTTCACTCATTACCATAACAAAAGCAGCTCCATCAGAAGTTTGAGATGAATTACCCGCTGTTACACTTCCACCTTGAGCAAATACTGGTCTTAGTTTTTGTAAACCTTCTAAATTTGTTCCTTTTCTTGGTCCTTCGTCCGTATCAACTACATAAGATTTAGTAGCTTTTTTACCATCTTTACCAATAAATATCTCTTCAACTTCTATTGGAACTATATCTTCTTTAAATCGTCCATTCTCAATTGCATCTAATGCTTTTAATTGCGATTTCAAGGCAAATTCATCTTGTAAATCTCTGGTTACACCAAATTGATTTGCGACTGCTTCGGCTGTCAAACCCATTCCCCAATACCAATCTGGATTATTTTTTGCCACATCTGCATTTGGAACAATCCTCCAACCACCAAATGGTATCGGACTCATTGTTTCAACACCTCCCGCAATAATACAATCTGCCATTCCTGCATTAATTTTTGCTGCTGCAATTGCTATTGTTTCTAACCCTGAAGAACAATATCTATTAACTGTCATTCCTGGAACTTGATCGGTATTTAAACCCATCAAAGAAATCATTCTACCAATATTCAAACCTTGCTCAGCTTCTGGTGTTGCATTACCTACAATCACATCATCAATTGTTTCCTTATCTAAATTTGGAATACTATCTACAAGATGTTTAATTACTTTAGCTCCTAAATCATCTGGTCTCATAAAACGGAATAAACCTCTTGGTGCTTTACCAACTGCCGACCTGAAACCTGCTACTATATATGCGTCCATTATTGTAATTTTTTAAAGTGTTATTAGTTTCTTAAAACTTTACCTGTTGTAATTATGCTTTGTAACCTTTCAAGCGTTAATTTTTCTGTACATAATTCTAGAAATGCTTTTCTTTCCATATCTAATAAATATTGTTCAGTTACTTCTGTTGGTGCAGACAAATCTCCTCCACACAATACATAACCTAATTTTTCAGATATCAACTGATCATGCTCAGAGATATAATTTCCTGATTTCATAGAATGTGCTCCAACATAAACAATCCCTAAACCTTCTTTACCAAGCACCTTAATGTCTTTTCTTTTAACTGGCATTGTATAACCTTTGTTTGAAAGATTTAATGCAGCTTGTTTTGCATAACTTAATTGATGAGCTCTACTTACTATTACTTCATCAATTCCTTCTCTTAAGTAACCTAATTCAAAAGCTTCTTTTCCTGAAGTTGCTACTTGTGCCTGACCAACTGTTAAGAAACGATTTCTCAACACATTTAATCTTATTCCATCTCCATATTCATCAGAAGCTCTTAAAGCAAATTCTTTTGTTCCACCACCTCCAGGTATAACTCCAACTCCAAATTCAACTAAGCCCATATAAGTTTCTGCATGCGCAATAACTTTATCAGCATGTAAACACATTTCGCAACCACCACCTAAAGCTAAATTATGCGGAGCAACAACTACAGGGATTGAAGAATAACGAACTCTCATCATCGTATTTTGGAACGCACGAATCGCGAAATCTAATTCATCATATTCTTGCTCTACAGCCATCATAAATATCATTCCTACATTAGCTCCTGCAGAGAAGTTATCTCCATCATTAGAAATCACTAATCCTTTGTACTCTTTTTCAGCCATATCTATGGCTTTATTAATTCCTTCTAGAACTTCACCTCCAATTGTGTTCATCTTAGTATGGAATTCTAGATTGATAATTCCATCTCCTAAATCTACAATAGTAGTACCTGAATTTTTCCAAAGCGTTTTTTCAGCTCTTATTACTTCTAACGATAATAAGTTTTCTGAACCTGGAATAACTTGATAACTTTTACTTGGAATATCATAAAAATACTTTATTCCATTTTCTACTTTATAAAAAGAAGGACATCCTGCAGCAATCATTTCTTTAACCCAAGCGTTTGGTTGTAATCCTGCTTCTTCCATTTTAGCAATGGTTTTTTCCACTCCTAAAGCATCCCATGTGGTAAATGGACCTAATTGCCATCCGAAACCTGCACTTAACGCATCATCTATTTTATATAAAGCATCTGTAATTTCTGGAATACGGTTTGAAACATAATTGAACAATCCATAAAAAGATTTACGATAAAACTCTCCGGCTTTATCTTGCCCTTTTACTAATGCTGCGGTTCTTGTTTTTAAATCATCAATCGTTTTTGCCATCTCTAATGTGGCAAATTTCACTTTTGATTTTTTTCTATATTCTAATGTATTTAGGTCTAGCGTCAAAATTTCGCTTGAACCATCATCTCCTTTTACTTTTTTAAAGAACCCTTGTTTAGACTTAGAACCTAACCAATTGTTCTCTACCATTTTAGTAATGTAAGATGGAATTGTAAATGTTGAATTTGCTTCATCATTAGGACAATTATCTTTTACTCCGTTTGCTACATGAACTAAGGTATCTAAACCAACCACATCACAAGTACGGAATGTTGCAGATTTAGGACGACCAATAACTGGTCCTGTCATTTTATCAACTTCCTCAACAGTTAAACCCATTTCGGAAACTGTATGAAACAATGACATAATAGAATACACTCCAATTCTGTTGGCAATAAATGCAGGAGTATCTTTACAAACCACAGTAGTTTTACCTAAAAAGCGTTGCCCGTAATCTTCTAAAAATTCGATTACCGCTGAATCAGTTTTAGGCGTTGGAATTAACTCTAATAATTTTAAATAACGTGGAGGGTTAAAAAAGTGTGTTCCGCAGAAATGCTTTTGGAAATCTTCACTTCTTCCTTCTGTCATTAAATGAATAGGAATACCAGATGTATTTGAAGTAATTAATGTTCCTGGCTTTCTATATTTTTCAACATTTGTAAAAACTTGTTGTTTAATATCTAAACGCTCAATTACCACTTCAATAACCCAATCACAATCAGCAATTTTTGGTAAATCATCATCAAAATTTCCAGTTGTAATTCTACTTATATAGCTTTTACTATAAATTGGAGAAGGATTAGATTTTAAAGCAAATTGCAAAGCATCGTTTACAATTTTGTTTCGCTCAGCAGGATTATTTGATTCTGTAGCTTCTTTAGGAACAATGTCCAACAGAAGCACTTCTACTCCAACATTTGCAAAATGACAGGCAATTCTTGAGCCCATAACGCCGGAACCTAAAACGGCTACTTTATTAATTTTTCTGTTCATTATTTAGTTCGTTTAGTTCTTTATATTGTTCAACTACTTTATTAATGTCGTTCATAACATCATAAAACACGCTTAATTTTGTTTGAGGAATTTCTTGATGGATTAAATCATTAAATCCAGAAACTACTTTTTTTGCTATTTTTCTTTTTTCAACTCCTTCGGGAGTTAAAAAGATACGTACCATACGCCCATCTTTATCGTCTTTTTTTCGGTAAATCAAGTTTTTTTCTTCGAGCGATTTTAATATTCTACTCAAACTTGTTGCTTCCATACCCATTGCTGGAGCAATGCTTGTAGATGGTGTACCTTCTTTTGCAATACTTAACAATAAAAAACCCGTAGCTTGAGAAGTTTCGTGCTTTTGCGCAACCTGATTATACATTTTAAAAATGGAATGCCAGGCCGATTTTATTTCGTAATCTATGGTGTTTTTATTCATTATACTATGCTTGCACAACAAATATAACAAAATATATTATGCTTGCATAATATAGGTAGAAAATATTTTTTCTCCTTAGTTAAAAAGACTTGACTTTATCAAAAAAATACTCGAACTTCGTTTAACAACAGTTTTAAGAAACATTTAAACGTTTCCAAGAACAGCGTTGTGCGTCATTAGACCAACCAAGAAACTAAATTGAAAATTTACACTTTATTGACATAATTTTACAATTGAAAGTATCTAAATGAAATAGTTGGTTATAAGTTTAGAAAAAAATAAAATGAATAAATTTTTAACCTTTATGAATTTGTCTATAATAATTTCATTTACTACGCTTCTATTGGCTTGTAATGGACAAGTAAAATCTCAAATTTCTAAACCTAATGCAAATAGTCTTGAAGTTGCAATAGACACAAGTCTTTGGTTAAAAGAAACTCGTGGTATTCGTGACATTTTAGAAGACAGCAAAGGAAACCTTTGGTTTTCAAGTCCAAACTATGTAGCAAAGTTTGATGGAAAAGCATTGTATTATTTTTCCGAAAATGATGGATTAAATATTGTTGGCAATCTTCATAAAGACATAAATGGAACAATTTGGATAGAAGATGGCTTCAAAATTTTCCGATACAATGGCAAACGATTTATAGAAGAGAAATTTGACAACAACTTAGTCTCAAATGGGAATCAAAATGGTATTTGGTTTCAACGAGGTTTAAGCCCAACCGGTTCTTTATATGTAGAGCCAGGGATTTATAATTTGAATAGTAATAACACTCAGTTTATTCCATTCCCATTAAAAAAAGATGATAACAATAAATACCTATACTATCCAACTACTAAAGCCTATATTGGAAAGGATAGTACTATTTGGGTCGGAACCATGGAGAAGGTTTTTGGACTAAAAAACAACTCTTTTATTACAATTGGTCGTGAGGAGATGGGAAGACAAAATGATGAACGCCAAATAGGAATTCGGGGGATTTTTGTTGATAGTGAAGGAAAACTATGGATTGCTGACAATGGAGCCGGCATATTTGTATATGATGGAAATGAGACTATAAATTTTACAAAGAGACATAATTTAGATGAGGGAGATAATGATGAAAACACACTTCATAGAGCCTTTTCAATAGCAGAAGATTCTTTGGGTAATATGTGGTTCGGTACAGTTTATTCAGGCATATGGAAGTACAACCCAAACACGAATGAGTTTAAGAATTACACAAAAGAAGACGGTGTGAAGAGTGATAATATTTGGACTATTTACAAAACGAAAAAGAATGAACTGCTTTTTGCAGGCGAATCTCCAGCTGCCGTTTATAAATTTAATGGAAAAGCATTTGACCGAATATATTAAAAACGAACGCACAACAAGGGCTATACGTAATGCGGGTTTTCTGCTAAACGAAAGGTCAGTGCTATTAATGAAGTCCGCCAATACTTTATTTTGGTATTTAAAGTGAATAAATTAAAAACAAAATATAAACTCTTGGCTACGTGCAGATTTGAAAACTCCGCTTTTCAAATCCCGCACTACGCATAGCCGGGTCGTTAAACGAAACTACCTCCTATTCCCCTTAAAATTATTTGAATTTCGTTTTTGGTTGCTTGCTTTTGGCTTATCATTTCTTGGTCTTCTTGGTCCTCTTTCTTGTTTTGGAGGCGATGGTATATTTTCTAAATCGAAACCAGGAACAGTTTCACTTTGCAGCTTATGTCCTAATAGTTTTTCGATATCTCTAACATATTCATACTCTTCAAAATCTATTAACGAAATAGCTTCTCCACTTGCTCCAGCTCTTCCTGTTCGCCCGATACGATGAACATAATCTTCTGGTATATTTGGTAATTCATAGTTAATTACATGAGGCAATAATGGTATATCTAAACCACGAGCAGCAATATCGGTAGCAACTAAAACACTTGCTTTTCCACTTTTAAAATCGGCCAACGCTTTTGTTCTTGCATTTTGCGTTTTATTACCATGAATGGCAGCAGATGAAATACCTGCTTTCACCAATTTTTCACTTAGCTTGTTCGCTCCATGTTTGGTTCTGGTAAAAATTAACACTTGCTTCCAGTTTCCTTCAGAAATTAGTTTTATTACTAACTCTGTTTTTCTACCTCTATCCACTTTATACCCACGCTGATTTACTTTTTCAGCAGTCGTATTTTCTGGTTCAGCCTCAACTAAAACTGGATTATGCAATATAGTATTTGCCAGTTTTTTTATGTCTTTTGAAAAAGTAGCTGAAAACAATAAGTTTTGTCTTTTGTTGGGTAACAATGCCATTATTTTTTTAATGTCATGTAAAAATCCCATATCCAACATACGATCAGCTTCATCTAACACTAAAATCTCAATATTAGCTAAAGAAATTTCTCCTTGATTGTGTAAATCTAATAAACGACCTGGTGTGGCTACCAATAAATCTAACCCTCCTTTTATAGCTCGTATTTGCGGGTTTTGATTTACCCCACCAAATATTACTGCCGAACGAAAATCGATAAACTCACTGTATTCTCTTACATTTTCATAAATCTGAGCAGCCAATTCTCTTGTTGGTGTTAGCACCAATGCTCTTATTGGTCTTCGGTGTAATTGTTTAGTTTGTGATAAAATTTGTAAAATAGGCAAGGTAAACCCTGCTGTTTTTCCTGTTCCTGTTTGAGCCGAAGCCAAAACGTCTCTTCCTTCTAAAACTAATGGTATTGCTTTTTGTTGTATTGTTGAAGGCTTAGTATAACCTTTTTTGCTTACAGCTTTTAATAAAGGAGCTGATAACCCTAATGAGTCAAATGACATATAATCTTTTTATGAAATGAGATTATTTGTTAATGTCATTTCGAAATGAAATGCAAAGGTACTTCTAATTTAATTAGGGATTAGTTAAAATCTGAACACTACCCTTTCGGATTTGCATACATTTTTATATCTGCAGCTGTAATTACTTTATCACAAAGAATGATTAAACGCTCTACAATGTTTCTTAACTCTCTAATATTACCAGTCCAATCTACTTTTTTCAATTCTTCTAAGGCAGCCTTATCAAACTCCTTAATCGCTGTACCGTGGTCTTGGCATAATTGCTCTAAAAAGTAATTTGCTAAAATTGGAACATCATCTTTTCTCTCGTTTAATGAAGGTACATGAATCAAAATAACCCCCAAACGATGATATAAATCTTCTCTAAAATTATTTTCAGCGATTTCTTTTACTAAGTCTTTATTCGTTGCAGCTAACACACGAACATTAACAGAAATTTCTTTTTCTCCACCAACTCTAGTAATTCTACTTTCTTGTAAAGCACGTAAAACTTTTGCTTGCGCAGAAAGACTCATATCGCCTATTTCATCCAGAAAAAGAGTCCCTCCTTCGGCTTGTTCAAAACAACCTTTACGCTGTTTAATAGCTGAAGTAAAAGCACCTTTTTCGTGCCCAAATAATTCACTCTCTATAAGTTCTGAAGGAATTGCTGCACAGTTTACCTCAACAAAAGGGGCTTTACTTCTTTCTGATTGTTCATGTAAGCTTCTAGCCACCAATTCTTTCCCTGTTCCATTCCCTCCTGTAATTAAAACTCTTGCATCACTTGGTGCAACTTTAGCAATCATTTCTTTTACATGTTTTACCCCTTCAGAATCTCCAATTATTTGGGTTTGACCTTTCCCTCCACTTACTTTTCTTCGTAATTTTTTGGTTTCCTGAACCAACTCTTTTCTATCTATAGCATTACGAACCGTTACTAATAAACGATTTAAATCTAAAGGTTTAGCAATAAAATCATAAGCTCCTTTTTTCAAAGCTTCAACCGCGGTCTCTATCGTACCATGACCAGAAATCATAACGATAGGAGTATCAATACCTAAATCAACAGCCTTTTCCAAGACCTCTAATCCATCCATTATTGGCATTTTAATATCGCACATTATTAAATCATATTTTCCTGATTTAATTTTCTCCAATCCACTCGGACCATCTTCTGCCTCATCAACCTTAAATTTTTCGTACTCTAAAATTTCTTTTAATGTATTTCTAATTGGTCTTTCATCATCTATTATTAATATGCTAGCCATAATATTTTAATTTTATCCTTTATAGAAAAGCCATTTCCAAAGCTCTTTATAATTTACTTTTTTACCATACATTAATATCCCTGTTCGATATATTTTACCTGCCATCCACGTTGTTCCCACAAACCCTAATACAAGTAACACCATAGAAAGTATTAATTCCCATGCATCAACACCAAAAGGGATTCTCACCATCATTATTATAGGTGAAGTTAACGGAAATATTGACAACCAAAAAGCCATTGCTCCATCAGGGTTTTCAATAACAGTCTGTGCTACTACAAACGAGAAAATTAATGGAATAGTTACTGGCATCATAAATTGTTGAGTATCGGCTTCACTATCTACAGCAGATCCAATAGCTGCTAATAATGCTGCGTATAAAAGATATCCTCCTAAGAAATAAAACAAAAATGAAAACAGCATTTGAAATATTGGTATTTCATCGATTATTGATTCAAACTGAGTCAACATTTTTTGCTTATCAAGTTGAATGTTTTGTCCTTGCATTGCTTCTTCAATTCCAGGAGGAGTTGATGACATATCGATAGATTGGTTAAGAGCAACCTGAGCAACCGTTACAATTGTTCCTGTTAAAACCATCCATAAAATAAATTGGGTTAAACCAACTAATGCAATTCCTAAAATTTTACCCATCATTAACTGAAAAGGCTTCACTGAAGAAATAATAATCTCTACTATTCTGCTCGTTTTCTCTTCGATTACTCCTCGCATTACCTGTATACCATACATAAATACAAAGAAGTAAATCATTACAGCTCCAGCTAACCCCAAAACACTACTTATAGTTGAACTTTTAGATTCTTCACTACCTGTAATATCTCTATATATAGTTTTTACTGTAATACTAGATTTTGATTCTTCTAACTGATCTTTAGTTATGTTGAACTTATTTTTAAGCTCTATACTATTAATTGCTGATTCTATTGTGTTTTCAATTTGTTTTATTGTTGAAACACCAGGTTGTTTTTTATAAAACATTTCAACTTCAGCATTTTTATCAAGTGAATTGATATACAAAATTGAAGTATATTTTGTCTCGTAAAAATCTTCTTTTGCTTTTTCAATACTTATAAATTGATGGTCAAACTTTAAAGTCTCTGTACTTTCAAATTGATTAATAAACTGTCCTGTTTCATCAATTACCTCAACAATTTGAACATCTTTATCTTTTAATGCCAACCACGCTGGGACTATCATTAGTGCTGCCATTAGCAATGGTCCAACTAGGGTCATCACCAAAAAGGAAGTTTTCTTAACTCTAGTTAGGTATTCTCTTTTTATAATTAATGCTATTTTATTCATCATCTCCTCCTTCTTCTAATGATTCGGGCATTACTTCTTGAACTTTTTGAATAAAAATTTCATTCATACTTGGCGTATGCTCATTTACAGAAATAATTTTTACCTGACTAACCAATGCTCCAATTAAAGAATTTACACTAGCATTTGGTGATGTTCCCTTAACCTCAACTCTACTTTTACCATTTTCTGTAGAAGATTTTAAAATCTCAAACCCCGTCCAAAGTGCTGTTGAAAATGCAATCATATTTCCTACAAAAACTATTTCGTATGTATTTGATCTGTATTGATGTCTAATTTCATCAACATTCCCATCCAAAATCTTTCTTGATTTATTTATCAATGCTATGCTATCACAAATCTCTTCAACCGACTCCATATTGTGCGTAGAAAAAATAATCGTACTACCATTTTCTCTTAATTCTAAAATCTCTTTCTTTATTAAGTTTGTATTTATTGGGTCAAAGCCACTAAATGGTTCATCTAAAATTAACAATTTAGGTTCGTGCAAAACAGTTGTAATAAACTGAACCTTTTGAGCCATTCCTTTAGATAATTCTTCCACTTTTTTATCCCACCAAGGAGCAATATCAAATTTTTCAAACCAATTCTGAAGCTTTACTTTCGCTTCATTTTTAGCCATCCCTTTTAACTGAGCTAAATACAAAGCCTGCTCCCCCACTTTCATTTTTTTATACAAACCTCTTTCCTCTGGCAAATAACCAATTTGAGAAATATGTTTTGGAGATAGTTTTTCTTTTTCAAAAAACACTTCTCCTTTATCAGGAGCAGTAATTTGATTGATTATTCGAATTAACGATGTTTTACCAGCCCCATTTGGACCTAACAATCCAAAAATACTTTGCTCGGGAATATGTATAGAAACATTATGCAAGGCTTTGTGGCTTGCATAACTTTTATACACTCTTTTTACATGTAACAAATCCATATAACAAATTTAATTGTTTCTAAACAGATATAAAATCAAATTACATAAGCGGCAAAAAAAAAGGTTGCTCAATTAATGAACAACCTTTTTTAAATATAACTTATAATATTATCTGTTTGAAATCTCTTTAAATGCTCTTAAATTTTCTCCAGTATAAACCTGACGTGGTCTTCCAATTGGCTCTGAATTTAATCTCATTTCAATCCATTGAGCAATCCAACCTGGTAAACGACCTACAGCAAACATTACTGTAAACATTTCAGTTGGAATACCTAATGCTCTATAAATAATCCCTGAATAGAAATCAACATTTGGATATAAATTTCTTGCTTTAAAATATTCATCTTCTAAAGCAGCTTTTTCTAATGTTTTAGCAATATCTAATACTGGATCATTAACTCCTAAAGCAGCAAGAACATCATCAGCAGCTTTCTTAATAATTTTAGCTCTTGGATCGAAGTTTTTATAAACTCTGTGTCCAAAGCCCATTAATCTAAATGGATCATCCTTATCTTTTGCTTTTGCAATAAACTTCTCAACATCACCACCATCAGCTTTAATAGCTTCTAGCATTTCAATTACTGCTTGATTAGCTCCACCATGTAATGGCCCCCACAACGCAGAAACACCTGCAGAAATAGAAGCAAATAAACCTGCATGAGAAGAACCTACAACTCTAACCGTAGAAGTTGAACAGTTTTGCTCATGGTCAGCATGTAAAATCAATAATTTATCTAATGCATCAACAACAACTGGGTTTACTTTATATTCCTCAGTAGGAATAGCAAACATCATCGTTAAAAAGTTTTCTACGTATCCTTTAGAATTATCATAGTAATTCATTGGAAATCCTTCTCTTTTTCTGTGCACCCATGTAGAAAGCACAGAAAACTTAGCTATTGTTTTACAAACTGCATTATATATTGCTTCTTGACTATCTACATCAACCGGCTTAGGATTAAAAGCAGTTAAAGCACTTGTTAATGAAGATAAAATACCCATTGGGTGAGCATTTTTAGGAAAGCCATCAATAATGTCTTTCATTTCCTCATTTACTAATGTATGTTTTCTGATGTCATCTTCAAATTTCTCTAACTGAGTTTTAGTTGGTAATTCACCAAAAATAACAGCATAAGAAACTTCAATAAAACTAGCTTTTTCAGCTAAATCTTCAATTGAATATCCTCTATATCTTAAAATTCCTTTTTCACCATCTAAAAAAGTAATACTACTTTGACAAGAACCAGTATTTTTGAAACCTTGATCAATAGTAATATAACCTGTTGCTCCTCTAAGCTTAGTTATATCTATCGCTTTTTCATTTTCTGTTCCTTCGATAACAGGAAACTCATAGGTTTGCCCGTTCAATTCTAATTTTGCAACTTCTGACATATAAATAGGTTTTATTAATTTTCTCACTCTGAGTCTTGCGAATTTACCCAACGAAAAATTAATTTGCAAACGAATTAACTCTAATTATATCAAATAAATTAAAATTATTTTTTATTGTTCTTTTTTGGATAAAAACAAACAAAAAATCCCCATCAAATGATGAGGATTTTTTTATACTATTTGATTAATTTTTTATTTCAAAAACTTCAAATCTCTACCTAAATATCTAGCTGAAGAACCTAATGATTCTTCAATTCTTAACAATTGATTGTATTTCGCCATTCTATCTGAGCGAGAAGCTGATCCAGTTTTAATTTGCCCAGTATTTAAAGCTACCGCTAAATCAGCAATTGTTGTATCTTCAGTTTCTCCAGAACGATGGCTCATTACTGAAGTAAAAGAAGCTCTATTTGCCATATCAACAGCATTGATTGTTTCTGTTAAAGTTCCAATTTGGTTTACTTTAATTAAAATAGAGTTTGCTGATTTTTCTTCAATACCTCTTGCCAATCTTTTAGTATTGGTTACAAATAAATCGTCTCCAACTAATTGTACTTTATTACCAATAGCTGCGGTTAATTGATTCCATCCATTCCAGTCATCTTCATCTAATCCATCTTCAATTGATAAAATAGGGTATTTTTTTGTCCAATCTGACCAATAACTCACCATCTCTGAAGATGTTAATTTATCTCCTGTTGATTGGTGGAAATGATAAACTTTTTCTTCTGCATTATAAAACTCTGAGCTTGCCGCATCCATAGCAATATACATATCGTCACCAGGTTTGTAACCAGCTTTTTCAATTGCCATTAAAACTGTTTCAATCGCTTCTTCATTTGACCCTAAGTTTGGAGCAAAACCTCCTTCATCCCCAACATTTGTTGAATGACCTTTTGATTTTAATACTTCTTTTAAATGGTGAAAAACTTCTGTTCCCATTCTTAACCCTTCTCCAAATGAACGAGCTCCAACTGGCATAACCATAAACTCTTGAAAATCGATGCTATTATCAGCATGAGAACCTCCATTTAAAATATTCATCATTGGTATAGGCAATGTATTCGCATTTACTCCACCAACATAACTATACAAAGGAACTCCAGTTTCTTCAGATGCTGCCTTAGCTACCGCAAGAGAAACTCCTAAAATAGCATTTGCACCTAAATTACTTTTGTTTTCAGACCCGTCTAATGCAATCATTGCATTATCAATAGCTGTTTGGTCTAAAACATAAGCACCTTGTAACTCCTCATTTAAAACCGTGTTAATATTGTTTACAGCTTTTAAAACACCCTTCCCCATATAAACTCCAGCATCACCATCTCTAAGTTCTACTGCTTCATGTTTACCAGTAGATGCTCCTGAAGGAACAGCTGCTCTTCCTAACACACCATTTTGTGTTATTACATCTACCTCAACAGTAGGATTACCTCTTGAATCTAAAATTTGTCTTGCATGAATTTGCGCTATGTAACTCATCTTTTTCTTTTTTAGGCTTTAAGCCAATTGATATTATTGTTTATAAAAAAAGTCCGGCACATGTGCACCGGACTTTATATTCCTAGAATTTTTATTTTTTTTCTCGAACTAGAACCTCATCAATCATTCCGTATTCTTTAGCTTCTTGAGCAATCATCCAATAATCTCTGTCACTATCTTTCCAAACCGTGTCATAATCTTTACCTGAGTGTTTAGAGATAATATCATACAATTCTTTCTTTAACTTTTGAATTTCTCTAGCTGTAATTTCGATATCTGATGCTTGCCCTTGAGCTCCTCCTAATGGCTGATGAATCATTACTCTTGAGTGAGGCAAAGCTGTTCTTTTACCTTCTGCTCCAGCACATAATAAAACTGCACCCATAGAAGCTGCCATACCTGTACAAATAGTAGCTACATCTGGAGCTATATATTGCATTGTATCGTAAATTCCTAAACCTGCATAAACACCACCCCCCGGTGAGTTTAAGTAAATTTGAATATCTTTTTTTGCATCAACAGACTCCAAAAACAACAATTGAGCTTGTATTATGTTAGCTACATAATCATTAATTCCTGTTCCTAAAAAAATGATTCTATCCATCATTAATCTAGAGAACACATCCATAGAAGCAACATTCATTTGACGTTCCTCTATAATAGTTGGCGAAATATAATCAGCATGAATTGATGCATATTTATCGTAAGCAGTACTACTAATACCTCTGTGTTTAGTAGCATATTTTCTGAACTCGTCTTTATCAAACATCTTTAAGTTAGTTTTAAATTTATATGTAAAAAAGAAGTGGCTAATTTAAAACTTTATCACCTAAAAAAAAGTTAAAAAGATGATAACTTCTCAACATTTATAAACTAATCAAACATTTCAAACTCAACCCTTCGATTTAGAGCTCTACCTTCTGGATTATCCGTATTATCAATATTAACATTAGGAGCAATTGGATTACTAGCCCCAAAACCTTTATATTTAAGCCTACTTCTATCAACCCCTTTTTTCAACATATAGTTATATACTTTCATTGCTCTTCTTGTTGAAAGAAGCTCATTATAGTTTTTCGAACCTTTTGAATCTGTATATCCTTTTATTAAAAATTTTATTTGGGGATACTTGACCATTATATTATAAACCAAATCTAATTCACGTTTTGATAAACTATCAACTGCAAATTGATTATAATCAAACAAAATCACTATCGGTTTTTCGTTAGAAAACTCTAACCCTCCTATAGAACTACTTAACTCTTCTTGTGTATTTATTTCATTTAATAAAATTGACTTGTGTCTTAAATAATCTATATCGATTTTTTTCCCTTGAACATATGAATTTAAAGCATATCTAAATTCCTCATCATTTTTATAAAGAAATGAGATTTCAGCATATTTTGGAAAAATAAATTTTAATTTTTCATCTTTACTTAGAAGGGAAACCAAAGAATCTTCAGTTATATAAAACTTAACATCCACAAATCTTTCAACTGATGAATTCGATGAATCTCGTACAAATTTTGAATAATTTTCTTTTGAATACAATTGTTTTAAAGTATCATTAGAACTTAATGCATTATCAATATCATTAAAAGCATTGTGTGTAATTATTTCTTGCCCAATAATATTACCTTCAGAATCTCTTAAATATACATGATGAATTTCTTGATACAGCTGATAATATTCAAGTTGTTCTGGCACAACAAATGTTTTTTTATAAGGCGCAAAACCTTCTGTTTCAACATACATTTCATATGTTTTTCCGTGTTCAACCAAAAGCAGGTATTCTCCAGTTTGTTCTTTAGAATTTTGAACTGAACTTATAGAAGTTTCTACCTCTTTCATCTCTATTTTAGATTTAGCTGGCACCAATGAATCTCCCTGTAAAACCAATCCAGCTAATTCAGCTAAAGGATTTCTTTCATCAGCAAAAGTTAAACGATATAAATCCATTCCACCTAACCCTTCAGGCCTTTCTGAAGAATAATAACCTCTATTGTATTTTGGAGTCATTATAAAAAATGCATCATTATAAGGAGTATTTACTGGACTTCCCATATTTATTGGTGCACTCCACTCCCCATTTTTCTTTATTGACTTAAAAATATCATACCCCCCCATACTAGAATGACCTTTAGATGAGAAATATATAATATTGTTATCGGGACTGACATATGAAATATCTTCATCGTCTTGAGTATTTATTTTAGGCCCTAAATTTTTCATTTCAGACCAATTGCCATTGCTATCTATTTTAGAAACATAAATATCCATCTTTCCAAAACCACCTTCTTTTTCACTAGTAATATACATCGTTTTTTCATCGAGAGTTATATATACAGAAGGCTCAAAAAAATCGGTGCTAAAATCGGCTAACTTAATTGGCTCATCCCATGTTGAATCAGTTTTCTGAGCAGTCCAAACATCAGAATCTCTATAAAAATATAACTTATTACCATCATTTGAAATTTGAATACTTGCATTATGATTTTCTCCATTAATTATTTCTGGCAATTTTTCTGGTATTGAGTATTCAAATTCTGTTTTCAAATTAAAGAACCCTGCTTCAGATTTATTTTTAGAAATTTCACTTAAACTACCTTTAAGTAATTCAGAAGAGTAAATATTTTCATAATAATCACCATCGTCTGATATTGCTGATATATTCCCTTCGGGTCTTCTTGTTGTAAATATTAATTCCTTCTCATCTAATGATATTGCAGGAGCATATTCTTGATATTTAGAATTAATATTCTCTCCTAAATTTTCAACTAAAACATTTCGTGGAGAAACCATCATTGATTTACCATAATTACAATAAGAAATTATATTCTCTGCTTCTGTTTTAAAATTAAAATAAGTTTCTTCATCTATATTTCTATTACTTAATTCCGTTTCTAACTTAGATAGAAACCCATTTAGTGTTTCAATAGATTTATCAAACTGATAATTTTTATGATACAGACTACCTAAATAAAAATATGCTACTGTAATTACTGAATCAGATTCAACGGTATAATCTTCTAGATATTTAATTCCTTTTACTTGATTATGGTTAGCTATATAAAAACATGCCCCTATTCTAAAATTGTCATTATCCTCCAACAAATTAGAGTCTAATAAGAGGTATTGATCGAGAGCTTCTTGATATTGACCTTTATTAAAAAACTTTCCTGCTTGTTTTGAAGACTGAGATACTCCATTTAAAGCTGAAAAAAAAATAAAAAAACTAACGATTAAGAATTTATGCATTCACTATATACTAATTACGTAAATTTAGTTTTTTTCATGAAACAAAAAAAGCCTTACATTTCTGTAAGGCTTTTTATTTTTGCTCCCCCTCTTGGGCTCGAACCAAGGACCCTCTGATTAACAGTCAGATGCTCTAACCAACTGAGCTAAGGAGGAATGATATAAATATCAAATCGGCTGCAATATTAATAGAAAGTTTTATATTATACAACTATATTTGTAAAAAAAAATTCAATAAATAATTAATTAAAGACGGAATGAGTAAAAAGTATAATGTATATGGAATTGGTAATGCGCTAGTTGATATTGTTACAGAAGTTGAAGATCAATTCTTAACAGATCATAATATAGAAAAAGGACTAATGACTTTAGTAGATGAAGAACATCAAACAAGAGTTTCTAATGCGATAAATTTAAACAACAGCAACAAACAATGTGGTGGTTCAGCTGCCAATACAATCATCGCTGTAAGTCAATTCGGAGGATCTAGCTACTACTCATGCAAAGTGGCTAATGATGAATTAGGAAATTTTTATAAAAAAGACTTGAAAGATAATGGTGTAGATTCTAACATTCATGCTGAAGAATTAGAAGCTGGAATAACTGGAAAATGCTTAGTAATGACTACTAATGACGCATCAAGAACTATGAATACATTTTTAGGTATTACATCTAACTACTCTATAAGTGAAATAAACGAAGCTGCTCTAAAGGATTCTCAATATTTATACATAGAAGGATACTTAGTTACCTCTGAAAATGGACAAGAAGCTATGAAGCATGCAAAGAAATTAGCTGAGCAAAACGGAGTTCAAACTGCCCTTACTTTCTCTGACCCTTCGATGGTTAAATATTTTAAAGAGCCAATGGAATCAGTAATTGGAGCTAGTGTTGATTTATTATTCTGTAATGAAGAAGAAGCTATGCTTTATACCGGGAAAGATAATCTTCCAGAAGCTAGAGAGGAATTAAAGAAATCCGCAAAAAGATTTGTAATTACCCTAGGAAAAAATGGTGCAATGATATTTGATGGCGATACATTTATTGATATCGAACCATATAATGTTCAGGCTATTGATACTAATGGCGCTGGAGATTTGTTTGCTGGAGCATTTCTTTATGGGATTACAAACGGTAAAAGCTTTGCTGACTCTGGAAAACTTGCTTCCTTAGCATCATCTAAAGTTGTAACTCAATTTGGACCTAGATTAGAATGGCATCAAGCTAAAGATATTTTAACTAAGCTACATCAAGTATAAAAATAAGACAGAACAAAAAAAGAAGGCTAATACATTTGTATTAGCCTTCTTTTTTTGTGTGAAATTTGAATATTATTTATACATACTCTCTATTGCCTCAATCAATCCATCTACATTATGAGTCTCTGCCGTTTTATCTACCTCTAACCTCATTTTCTGAGCTGCAGCAGTAGTTGACGGCCCAATTGTAACTATATGCTGAGCGCCAAGTTTAATTTTATATTTTCTTAGTAGCAGAACAAAGTTTTCAACTGTAGAAGCGCTTGTAAAAGTAATTACATTAATGTTTTGAGCTAAAACTTCTTCAATTTGCTCTTGAGTATAGTCAACAGGCACATTATTATACGTTGATAGTTCAGTAACAAGGACACCTCTCTTTTTTAATGTTTCAACAATTGCAGTTCCTGCAATTTTAGACCGAGGTATAAATACTTTTTCACCTTTGTTCAGTGGAATTTCTTTTACCAATTTTTTAGCTGTTGCTGCTGAAGGGATAAAACTAACTTTTAATCCCAATTTTTCTATCTCTTGTTTTGTTGAAGTACCAACAACCGCAATCTTAGTAGTAACATCCTCTGGCTTTACAACATTAAAAAAGAATTGAACAGCAATAGAACTTGTAAAAATTATCCAATCAAAAGCTGTAGCTTCATAGGTTGATTTTACTTCTTTCTTATTTATAGCCTCAACACTTATTAACGGGAACAAAATTGGCTCAGCACCAAGTTCAATTAATTTATTAGAAAAATCATCGGCTTGTCCAATTGGTCTTGGCACAAGCACTTTTACTCTTTTTAGTGGCAACATATCTATTTTGGAAATCTAATTTACATGAAGTATTTTAAGCTTCAATCTTTTGGTTCTTTTTAATATCTATCTCTTCTTTTAATTGAAAAGCCAAAGTTCTTGCTAATTCTTTTCTATCCTCAACTTTACCACTAATAGTATTTGATGCAAAATAGACACCATCTTCAGAAGCAAAAACACCATGAATAGATATTTCTTCTTCTTCAATGGATGCATAAGCAGCTATAGGTAAATTACAACCTCCTCCAAGCGCTATAAGAAAAGCTCTTTCAGCATCAGCAGCTTGTTTTGTTGGTTCATGTCTTAGTTTTTTTACTAACTCATAAACATATCCCTCTCTATCTACTAACTCTATACCTAAAATACCTTGCCCTACCGCTGGTAACATTGTCGATATTTCAAAAATTTCAGTTGCAATATCTATCATATTCATTTTTTGCAAACCAGTTGCAGCTAATATAATAGCATCATATTCGCCAGTTTCCATTTGATGAATTCGGCTATCTACATTTCCTTGAATAAATTTATATTCTAAATCTGGGCGAATCTGTTTTAATTGAGCAGATCTTCTCAAACTTCCTGTACCGATTACTGAACCAGCAGGCAATTCAACAAACTTTTGACCACTTTTAGAAATTAAAACATCTCTAACATCTTTTCTTTTTGTTACAGGAATAACCCTCAATCCATTTACTCCTTCGGTAGGAATATCTTTATAACTATGAACGGCGATATCAATTTCCCCCGCCAACATCGATCGTTGCAAAGCAGAAGTGAAAGCTCCCACAACACTAATATCTCCATCATCGCCGCTTGTACGTATTATTTTAGTTTCAAATTCATAATCAGGCTGTAATTCTTTTAATTGCTCAACTACCCAGTTGGTTTGAGTCAAAGCCAATTTACTACCCCTCGTTCCTACTATAATTTTCTTTTTAGGAACAAAAACATCAACATCCTCAACGTCTAAAATTTGTTTTGCTGTGTTTATAGGATTATCTTGTGCATGTAGGTTTTGAGCTATATTTTTAATCCCATCAATAGTTGGATTTGAAATTTTACGCAACAATCGGTGTGTAAAACGCATCAATACTTCTTTTTGATGCTCGTCCACTTCTCCTAATTTAGGAAGCAACCATTTCATTTCCTCATCTCTAATATCCTCTAAGTTTTTCCAATATGCTTCAATTACTGGCGCTACTTTTCTGTTCTTTAACCAAATTATAAACCAATCTACTTCTGTATTTACAATTTTTCTGGCTTCAGGAATTTCATCATATCTTTTCAATAACCCTTCATAAGTTATTTTCTTAATATCATCTAAATCAAATAAGGCAATATTATCATGATTCTTTAATTCAGGATTAAAGTTTCTAGGAACTCCAAAATCTATAAAAAGTTTTTTATCGCCTGTCTCCAAAGCAAACTTTGCTCTAGGACATTTGCTTTCTGCCATTGTTTCTTCATGGAGCAAATTTATCTCACCTTGAGTCCCTCCAACAATTACATTAGCTTCAGACAATGCTTTATGCATATTTTGCATATCAACTGGCTCTCCATTCCATTCGCTTGCCATTTCTTGAGCTCTCTCCTGATCATGGCTAGCAACGTAAAGCTTTTTAATATTTGTTCGATCTAAAACTGTGGCCATTAAATTTGCCATATTTCCAGTTCCAATAACCAAAAATGTTGCATTTGCAATGTCAATACCGTGATGCGCTATCAATTCAAATCCAACAGTAGCTAACGAAGCCGAAAACTTACCTATATTGGTTTCTAGCCTTACTCTTTTACCGGTATGAACTGCTTGTCGAATCAACTCATCTAAAACCGGACCTATAGATTTCTCTTCTCTCCCTAAATCTAACGCATCCTTTATCTGTCCACTTATTTGGTGTTCTCCTACTGCCTGAGATTCTAAACCAGAAGCTGTAGAGAATAAATTCTTTATTGCAATTTCACTATCTGGAAGAATGGATAAGTATTGTCTATAATTTCCAAATTGATCAAAATATTTTAAAATTTCAGTATGACTTGTACCATAAGCATAGATAGATAATCGATTACAAGTAGAAATAATAAAAACCTCCTTGTAGCTTTTTTTTAAAGCTTGTATCGCAGTTCTTGTTTGATCCTTATTTAAAGCTAATCTTTCTCTAACAGAAATTGGGGCAAACCTATGGCTTAATTCTACTCCTACTATTTTATCCATACTTCTTTTAAAACGAGCACAAATTTATTAAAAAATAACTGTTATTTCTGATTAAAAACAAGTAAAATAAGGCGACAAGTAAAGACATCACTAATAAAGATAATCATACTAAAAAAGGACTTTCAATGAAAGTCCTTTTTTAGTATCCCTTAACTATATTTTTTAATTACTTCTTAATAATCAATTTATAAACGTCATCAAGACTATCCTCATTACTAAAGTTCACATCTAAATCAATTACATTACCTTCTCGAATATTATATACCCATCCGTGAACATGTAATACCTGATTATTTTTCCATGCTTTTTGAACTATCGATGTTTTCGCTAAATCATAAACTTGTTCTACAACATTTAATTCAACAAAACGATCAAACCTTTTAGATTCATCTTCTATACTATTTAATTCCTTATGATGAAAGCGATAAACATCTTTTATATGTCTAATCCAATTGTCAATTAATCCAATATTTTGGTTACCCATAGCAGCTTGAATTCCTCCACAACCATAATGTCCACAAACAATTACATGCCTAACCTTTAAAACATTTACTGCATAATCCAACACACTTAACATATTCATATCAGAATGCACTACCATGTTTGCTATATTTCGATGAACAAATACCTCTCCAGGTTTTGCTCCAATTAATTCATTTGCTGGCACACGACTATCAGCACAACCAATCCATAAAACTGGCGGCTGTTGCCCATCAGCTAAATCTAAAAAATAATTTTCATCCTCTGCTAATTTTTCTGCAACCCATTTTCTATTATTTTCAATAAGTTGCTTGTAAAACGATTTTTCCATAACTTTTGTTTTTAATTTCAAGATCTATTTATCTTGACTAATTTAATATTATTACTTTTCTGTGTAAGTCCAATAAATCTAAAGACGAAAACACTATTAGATAATATTGGAGATAATATTTGTTTAGATAGCTATTAATAAATTTAATTTATTTCTGGAATGTTAATTAACTCCAGTGTAATACTCTTCTGTTTGGCTGTATAGTTTTTAAAATCATTAATGATTTCTACAACATCATAATTAATTGATTCTGATTTTGCTCCATCTAAAATAACTTTTGAATCTTTAGGCAAACCTTCTAACATCATTAAAATAGAAGCCTTGTTTAAGAAAGTTACATCTTCCGATAAATAAATATGTATTTTATCTCCCTCTTTAGTTGAGTATGGCGTTCTAAAATTTCGCCTCAAAATATAAAAGACAGCAACTACTAACCCAACGCCTATACCTTTGAGTAAGTCCGTAAATAAAATCGCCAAAATTGTAGTTAAAAATGGCATAAACTGTTCCCAACCTAACTTATATACCTGCTTATAAAGAGACACTTTAGTAAGTTTGTAACCTATGAATAATAATATAGCTGCTAAACTTGATAAAGGTATTTTATTTAAGAGTTCAGGTAATAGCAAGGCACAAATCAACAAAAGTAAACCATGAAAAATCGCTGACACTTTTGTCTTTCCTCCTGAATTAATGTTAGCAGAACTTCTTACAATAACTTGCGTTAATGGCAAACCACCTATAAAACCACTTATCATATTACCAGTTCCTTGAGCCAACAATTCCCTATTAGTCGGCGTAACTCGTTTTAAAGGGTCCAGTTTATCGGTTGCTTCTACACAAAGCAAAGTCTCTAGAGAAGCTACAATTGCGATAGTTAAAGCAATAATATAAGTATTGTAATCACCTAAGGCCTTAAAATCAGGAAAAGTAAATAGACCACCTATTTCTGATAATGTTGTAGCTACAGGTAAAGCAACTAAATGCTCTCCATTTAATACCCATGACTCATTTATTCCCATAAAAAATTGATTTAAAATAATACCTAGGACAACAACAATTAAAGCTCCTGGTACAAATTTAAAAAGGGAAATTTTCTTAATAGCTTTTGTCTCGAATACAATTAGTAGTAAAAGAGAAATTAAACTAATAATAATAGCTCCAGTACTCGGAAACTGGAAAGCATAAAAAATCTCACTAAAAGTGTTATGCCCATCAACTTGTAAAAAAGCAGAATCTCCCATTGCATCCTTATCGAATCCGAGTGCATGAGGTATTTGTTTTAAAATAAGAATTAAACCAATGGCTGCCAACATACCTTTAATAACACTAGAAGGGAAATAAAACCCAATAATACCTGCTTTTAATAAACCCAAAATAATTTGAATAATTCCTGACAACACAACCGCCATCAAAAAAGCTTCAAAAGTTCCTAATGTTTCTATAGAAGTTAAAACAATTGCTGTAAGTCCTGCAGCTGGACCACTTACACCTAAAGGGGAACCACTTACAAAACCAACTATAATCCCTCCGACTATACCCGAAATAACACCACTAAATAATAGAGATGGGTCGCCAGTCGAAGCTAAAGCAATACCCAAACATAATGGTAAGGCAACTAAAAATACGACTAGACCTGCAGGTAAGTCATATTTAAATTTTTTAAAATCAAATCCGTTTTTCATTTTATATTTTTAGTTAGAGATAAGCTACAGCATAATAATTTAAGGCTGTAACTCAAATTTTAAATGATGATAAATAAATTATCAATATGACAAATTAAACACTAACTACATCCAAAGGAGGCTGGATTTGAACATCTAGAAATACAAGAAGTGGTTTTTTATTAAAAATTGTTTTATCCGATGGTGTAACGAAAAAAACATGAAAAAGCAGAAAATTATCCACTACAATAATATGTTCTTCTTCCTCGCCTTCTTCTTCAGAACCATCTTGACTAGGGGACTTTTCTCCTAATGGTTCTTGTTTCTCTTCAGATTCAACAAGATCAATTGAAGCTATGTAACCCAAAATATTACAGCAACTTACAATCACAATTGGAGAAAGTAATAATATAGATAATAATATTGGTAAAAAAACAGCTCTCATTAATTCAAAAATATACTTTTTATTCTTTTATAAAAAGTATTTATAGATTATATATAAATTATTTATATATAAAATAATCAAACTTAATTTGCAAAAATTTCACTACCATCAACCATTTTTCTATTAAATTATATTAATCATTTTAGAAAATGATTTTCAAAAAAAACAATCTCAATTATTTTAATATAAAAAACAAATTCCACCCTGAATTTCCTATAATTATATCTCGTTAAAAATTTCATACTTATTTCATTAATCACACTAAAACAGAACGTTAACCCCTTATTAAAAGCACGCAGTATTGCTTCTTTTTCGTTATCTACTAAAAATTAGTAATTAAGAAATCATTGTTAATAAAAACAAGGCAATTTAGCTCAAACACCTATCGTTATAAACTAACTTGGTTGTTGAAAAATATAGTAGATGAATCGTATTAAAAATTCGATGAAACTAAACTATACTTGTACAAGTGATTTTAACAAGAATTACTCATTATTATTAACCGATCAAAACCCCTTTCAGAAATGGAGAAAACATTAAATCAAACAAGTGAGTCAGCTCAAAAAACGAATGAGATTTTATCAGTAGAAAACTCAAAAAATGATGAAACAGTGATAAAAACATATTCTTTTGATGAAGCTTTAATCGAAGCCACAAAATATTTTAAAGGTGACGAATTAGCTGCAAATGTTTGGATTAATAAATATGCTTTAAAAGATTCTGAAGGAAATATTTACGAAAGTAACCCTGACCAAATGCACAGACGTTTGGCAAAAGAAATTGCTCGAGTAGAATTAAAATATGATAACTCATACACAGAAGAAGAAATCTATGATGTAATCAAAGATTTTAAATATATCGTTCCTCAAGGTGGTCCTATGACAGGAATTGGTAATGATTACCAAATAGGTTCTTTATCAAACTGTTTTGTTATTGGAAATGATGGAAATTCAGACTCTTATGGAGGGGTAATGAAGGTTGATGAAGAACAAGTTCAATTGATGAAAAGAAGAGGTGGAGTTGGACACGATTTATCTCACATCCGACCAAAAGGAAGCCCAGTAAAAAATAGCGCACTAACTTCTACAGGAGTTGTTCCATTCATGGAAAGATACTCAAACTCAACTAGAGAAGTTGCTCAAGATGGAAGAAGAGGAGCATTAATGCTTTCTGTTTCAGTAAAACATCCAGATGCTGAGCATTTTATTGATGCAAAAATGGACGGAACTAAAGTAACTGGCGCTAATGTTTCTGTAAAAATTGATCACGATTTTATGCGTGCTGTAAAATCAAATTCTGAGTACAAACAACAATACCCTATTAATTCTGACAACCCAAAATATACTAGCTCAGTAAATGCTAAAACACTTTGGGATAAAATTATTCATAACGCATGGAAATCAGCTGAACCAGGAATCTTATTCTGGGACACAATCATTGATGAATCTATTCCTGATTGTTACGCTGATTTAGGGTTTAGAACAGTTTCTACTAACCCTTGTGGTGAAATTCCATTATGTCCTTATGATAGCTGTCGTTTATTAGCTGTAAACCTATATAGCTATGTAGAAAATCCTTTTACTGAAGGAGCTACTTTTAACTACGAAAAATTCAACAAACATGTTGGGATGGCTCAACGTATTATGGATGATATAGTTGACTTGGAAATGGAAAAAGTTAACAGAATTATTGAAAAAATTGAATCTGATCCTGAAAGTTTAGAAATTAAACAAACAGAATTAAATCTTTGGCAAAAAATAAAAACTAAAGCTATACAAGGAAGAAGAACTGGAGTTGGAATTACTGCTGAAGGTGATATGTTAGCAGCTTTAGGTTATAAATATGGAACTCCAGAAGCAACATCTTTCTCTACAGACATACACAAAAACTTAGCTTTAGCTGCATACCGTTCTTCGGTAGATATGGCTAGAGACAGAGGAGCTTTTCCTATTTATGATGCAATTAGAGAAGAGAAAAACCCAATGATAAACCGTATTAAAGATGCTGATCCAGCTCTTTACAACGATATGGTAAAATACGGAAGAAGAAATATTGCTTTATTAACTATTGCTCCAACGGGAACTACTAGTTTAATGACACAAACTTCTTCAGGAATTGAACCTGTCTTTATGGTTTCTTATAAAAGAAGAAAAAAAGTAAATCCAAACGATAAAAACTCTAGAGTTGATTTTGTAGATGAAGTTGGTGATTCATGGGAAGAATATCATGTGTTCCACCACAAATTTAACACTTGGTTAGAGGTTAATGGCTATGACACAACCGAAGTTGCAGCTATGAACGAAGAAGATTTAGCAAAAGTAATTGCTAAATCTCCTTATCACGGAGCTACTGCAAACGATGTGGATTGGGTTGAAAAAGTAAGATTACAAGGTGCTGTTCAAAAATGGATTGACCATTCAATTAGTGTAACAGTTAATGTGCCTAACGAATGTCCTGAAGAATTAGTAAGTGAAATATACCTTACTGGATGGGAAGAAGGTTGTAAAGGAATTACTGTATATAGAGATGGTTCAAGAAGTGGTGTTTTAATTTCTAATGAAGAAAAGAAAGAAGATGAAATCATCAATAAATTTTTAGAAACAAATGCTCCAAAACGTCCTGATAAATTAGAAGCTGAAATTATCCAATTTAATAACGAAAGTGAAAAATGGATTGCTGTTGTTGGCTTATTAGACGGAAGACCTTATGAAGTATTTACTGGTGCTGCCAAAGAATCATTTTCAATATTATCACAAGTACAAAATGGCTGGGTAATTAAGAGTAAATCTGAAGACGGAAAAACTCGTTACGATTTCCAATATGAAGATAGCCATGGTTATAAAACTACAATCGAAGGTTTATCTAGAACGTTTAACGAAGAGTACTGGAATTATGCTAAATTAATTTCTGGAGTTCTACGTCACGGAATGCCATTAAACTTTGTGGTAGATATGGTTGACGATTTACACTTAAATGACGAAACATTAAACACATGGAAAAAAGGTGTGGTTAGAGCTTTAAAGAAATTTATTCCTGACGGAACTAAACCAGCTGAAAATGTATGCCCTAGCTGTAAAGAACCATCTTTAGTTTATGAGGAAGGATGTTTAAATTGTAAAAGTTGTGGTCACTCTAAATGTGGGTAATCAACTAAATATACTGAGTAAAAAAAGCCTTGCTAATTTAGTAAGGCTTTTTTATTACAAGGAAGCCATGTTAGGAATAGTAACTGAAGGTGATTTATAACTAGCAGGACCTTCAATTTCACCATTAAAAAAAACTGTATTGTTTTTTGAAGATAATTTAATGTGATATTGATGTGCTTGAAATTTTTTAGTTTTTTCTTGTTGAATCTCACCAATATAACTATCGAAATAGTAAACTAATAATTTTTGATTTCCGATTTCTGAAGGTACTTCATTTAAAATCTGCCCTTTTTCAAAAACAACTAACTCTTGTTTTGCATCTTGATTAACCCACAATATTTTTATGGCTTCTTTCTTTATTGATGAATTCACATCTAACGTTAAAGAATTGCCATAAACTAAATATTGTAAATAAGAAATTGGATTGTCACCTTTATTTAAACTAGGATGCAAAACAAAAATTCCTGCAACTACTGAAATGGTTAATATGTTTTTTAAGATACTCATGTTATCAGATTTCAAATGTAACACGATTTACTATGCTAAATGGTTGGTTTGATATTAATTTTTCTTTAAGAAAATATACTTTAGCCCAATATTGAATTCAACCGAAAAATTTCTAGATGAATTCATTAGCTCATTTGATTGATTAGAAGTATTTAAAAGACCTTGATAAAATCTAACTCCAGGTGTAACAACTAATTCTTTTGTAATATATCTATCCTGCTCAATTCCTAATACAATTCCTATATCTATATTAGAATATTGACTCTTCATATCAACTATATTTCCATCAATATTATTTTCTGCAGCTGTTAAAAACCCTGCATATAAGCCTCCAATATAATTTGTAGAGTATTTTTTATTATCAAATGTAGACTTATTATTCATTTTTTTAGCCAATAAGCTAACAGTAGAATATTGAAGGTTAACTTCTTGAATTAAACTATTACTAGATGATGAATATTCATGCTTATTACCACTTGTTGATAATACATTTACATTTGCTTCTAAATTAAATTTATCAGAAACTATCAACCCAACAGTTGCCCCAAAACTTCCTCCAAAATCCATCAATTGCTTTTTAGTAAAATTAGAGAATGCTTCATTTTGCTTACTACTAGCAAACAATGTTTGATATTTCACACCTCCATTAACTCCAAAATATAGTCGACGAGCATACATTCCAAAAACAAAATGAGAAGAGAATCTTTTCGAATTAAATATTATTTTGTTTTGATCTTTTTTTACCAAAAACTCTTTTGAGGTTATTCTTTTCGTTTCTAAATTAACAGGAGCTTTAGTGTTATAAATTAAAGGAAGTATAGAATAATCCCCCCCTAATTCTCCTACTTTTAAAGACTGTATCTTTTCCACTTTTGTTGCCATAGATGCAACTAGCATTTCATTATTGTTGTTTGAACGTTTTGCTTTTGGCTCTCCTTTTCTAGTAACAATAGTTGTTAATTTAGGCGCTACTGAAAAGCTTGCTTTACTAAACACCTTTTCATCAATAACAGAAGAAGATTGTTTTGCGTTTAAATTATTTTTAGCTTTTTCAAATCCGATAGTATTATTTTTAGTTGTACCATTTTCTCCTAATATTGATTCAGAAACAATAAATTTATTATTGCTTTCCTCACCTCCTATATTTGTATAAGTATAATAACCTCCTATAAATAAAAGTAAAAGCGCAGCAGATTTAAAAGCCGTATTTCTCCACCAAATCATTCTGTCATATTGATTTAATGAAACCAACAACTTATCCCAAACACTTGTTACATCTAATTTTGTAGACAACTTACTCCAAACTTCTTTATCAGGTGCAGTCTGAAATTTTTCCAATTCTTGCACATACCATTCTCCAACATTTTCATCAGTCAATATCGCATCATTATCCAATTGGCTGGAAATTGACTCCCACCCATCAGCATCAGGATTCGCTTCAAAATTTGAAAGTTCACCCTTATACCAATCCTCTATGTTTCCATCCTTACTCACCTATCGTAATATTTATTTACTAATTCTTTAAGAACACTTTTCGCTTTAGAAAGTTGTGATTTAGAAGTTCCTGCACTAATATTTAAGATGTCAGCAATTTCTCGATGTTTATAACCTTCAACCACGTATAGATTAAAAACTGTTCGAGCTCCAATAGGAAGCATATTTATAATTTGAGATAAATCAGCTGTCTTAAAACTTTCAGACACATCATCATAAGAACCTCCTAAATATTCCGATTCTTGAAAATCAACATTAGTAATTCGGTTTGTTTTTCTGAAATGATCAATAGCTGTATTAACAATAATTCTTCTTACCCATGCAAACAAGCTCCAATCTTCATTGTATTGATGAAATTTTTTAAACACTTTAAAAAATCCATCATGTAAAATATCTTGAGCTAAATCTCTATCTCGAGTATATGTTAAACAAACTCCAAACATTTTAGACGCAAACATATTATACAAAGCCTCTTGATGCTTTCTACTGCCTTCTCTACAACCTTTTATTATTTCGTCTAATTCCAATGTTTGTATTCAGATTATCAGGATATTACGAAAGTAATACGAATATATTATCAAAAAGGTTGTTTCTATATTTAAGTTATTCCACAAAAGCTAAAAAACTGTTAATATATTTTTAAAAAAATCAGAAAGTTAGGCGAAGAAATATAGCGTTCTTTCTAACTTTGCATTTCTTAAAACTTTAAGCTTAAAAGTCGAAAAATGATCGTATTCTTTAAAACCAATTCAAACAAAATTATTGCTGTTCAATTTAATGGTGTAATGAACGAAAGTGATTTACCAAAATTAAACTGGTTGTTGAATGGAGAAAAAATTGATAGTGAAAGCATTAATGGATTTTATGTAGGTCCAAGAGCTGCAATGGTTTCACCGTGGAGCACAAATGCTGTTGAAATTACTCAAAACATGAGCATCAACAACATCATTAGAATTGAAGAATATAAAATTGAACTTTCAAAAAATGCAGCTTACGACCCTATGCTCGAAGCAATGTTTACTGAATTAAACCAAGAATTGTTTACAATAAATGTAAAACCAGAAGCTGTTCAATATATTGATGACATAGCTGCATACAACCAACAAGAAGGATTAGCTTTAAATGATGAGGAAGTAAAATACTTACAAGACGTTTCAACCAGAGTTGGAAGAAAATTAACAGATAGTGAAGTTTTTGGATTTTCTCAAGTGAATTCAGAACATTGTCGTCACAAAATCTTTAATGGAACATTTGTTATCGATGGCAAAGAAAAACCGTCTTCTCTGTTTAATTTAATTAGAAAAACTTCTAATCAAAATCCAAATACAATTGTTTCAGCTTACAAAGACAATGTAAGTTTTGTAAGAGGACCACGCGCAATGCAATTTGCTCCAAAAACACAAAATAAAGCAGACTTTTTTGAAACAACAGATATAGATACCGTTCTTTCATTAAAAGCAGAAACACATAACTTCCCTACAACCGTAGAACCATTTAATGGTGCTGCAACTGGTTCTGGTGGAGAGATTAGAGATAGAATGGCTGGTGGTCAAGGCTCTGTACCAATGGCAGGAACAGCAGTATACATGACTGCTTACCCAAGACTAGGAAATGAAAGAAGCTGGGAAAACAATATGGAAGAGCGTGATTGGCTTTATCAATCTCCAATTGACATTTTAATTAAGGCTTCAAATGGAGCTTCTGACTTTGGAAATAAATTCGGCCAACCATTGATTAATGGTTCAGTATTTACATTTGAACATACTGAAGATGGTAAAAAATACGGTTTTGACAAAGTAATTATGCAAGCCGGTGGTATTGGATATGGAAAACACCAAGACGCTTTAAAACATACTCCTGAAATAGGCGATAAAATTGTTATTTTAGGTGGAGACAACTACAGAATTGGTATGGGAGGAAGTGCTGTATCTTCTGTAGCAACTGGAGAATTTAGCAATTCTATTGAGTTAAACGCCATTCAACGTTCTAACCCTGAAATGCAGAAAAGAGCTTCAAATGCTATTCGTGCTTTTGTAGAATCTACCAAAAACCCTATTGTTTCTATTCATGATCATGGTGCTGGTGGACATTTAAATTGTTTATCAGAACTAGTTGAAGAAACTGGAGGGACAATTGATTTGAGAAAATTACCGGTTGGTGACCCTACCCTTTCTGCAAAAGAAATTATTGGAAATGAATCTCAAGAACGAATGGGACTAGTTATTAAGTCTGAAGACATTCCATTATTAGAAGAGATATGCAAAAGAGAACGTTCTCCTATGTATGTTGTAGGTGAAGTTAATGGAAACCATCAATTTACATTTGAAGACAAGCTAACCAATGAACCTCCTATCGATTTAAAGATAGAGGATATGTTTGGAAAACCTCCTAAAACAATAATTACTGATAAAACTGTTGATATGAAATATCAGCCAGTTAATTATGATACCAACAAAATTACTACTTATATAGAGCAAGTATTACAATTAGAAGCTGTTGCTTGTAAAGATTGGTTGACAAACAAAGTTGACCGATCGGTAACTGGAAAAGTAGCTAAGCAACAAAATGCAGGAGAATTACAATTGCCATTAAACAATCTAGGTGTTGTTGCGCTTGATTTTAAAGGAAAACACGGGATAGCAACTGCACTTGGTCATGCTCCTGCTGCTGCTTTAATAAATCCTATTAATGGTAGTAAGCTTGCAATATCAGAAGCATTATTAAACATCATTTGGGCACCTTTTACTGATGGATTAAAATCTATTTCTCTTTCGGCAAACTGGATGTGGCCATGTAAAAACGAAGGTGAAGATGCGAGACTTTATGAAGCTGTTGAAGCTGTAAGTGATTTTGCGTGCGATTTAGGTATAAATATCCCAACAGGTAAAGATTCTTTATCGATGGTTCAAAAATACAAAGACGATAAAGTTTATGCACCTGGAACAGTAATTATTACAGCATCTGGAGAAGTTAGCGACATCACAAAAGTTGTTGAACCTGTGTTAGTAAATGATGAAAATAGCTCATTAATTTTAGTAGATTTTTCTAAAGATGCTTTCGAATTGGGAGGTTCTTCATTTGCACAAGTTGTAAATAGATTAGGTGAAAGCACACCAAATATTAGCGATAATAAATATTTTGCGAATACATTTGATGCCGTTCAAACATTAATAAAAAAGGATTTAGTATTAGCTGGTCATGATGTTTCTGCAGGCGGATTAATTACTACTTTATTAGAAATGAATTTTGCAAACACAAAAGGTGGGTTAGATATTAACTTCTCATCTTTTGATGAACAAGATTTAGTAAAAATATTGTTTAGCGAAATCCCTTCAGTTGTACTTCAAGTTAAAAATGAAAATGCAGCAGTGTCTGAGTTAGGAAAAAAAGGTATTCATGCTCATATTTTAGGAAAACCAACAGCCAACAGAACATTAGACATTAAACATCATGGTGCAAAATTAAGTTTTGACATAGATAAGATGAGAAACCTTTGGTTTAAAACATCTTATTTATTAGACCAAAAACAAACTAAACCAGAATTGGCAAAACAACGTTTTGAAACATTTAGTCAAAATGCAATTGACTTTAAATTTACTGAAGAATTTAAAGGTAAATTAGCTGATTATGGATTAGAGCACGGAAGAAAAAACACAACAGGAATTAAAGCTGCAATAATCCGTGAAAAAGGAGTAAATGGCGATAGAGAAATGGCTTACTCATTATTCTTGGCTGGTTTTGATGTGAAAGACATTCACATGACAGATTTAATTGCAGGTAAAGAAGATTTAAGTGATGTAAACATGATTGTTTTTGTTGGCGGATTCTCCAATTCAGACGTATTAGGTTCAGCAAAAGGATGGGCTGGAGCATTTTTATATAACCCTAAAGCAAAAGAAGCTTTAGATAATTTTTATGCAAGACCTGACACTTTAAGTTTAGGTGTTTGTAATGGATGTCAATTAATGATGGAGCTAGGTTTAATTGAATCGAATGGAAAAACACAACCAATGGCGCATAACCAAAGTGGGAAATTTGAATCTACTTATTTAACTGTTGAAGTTCCTCAAAATAATTCTGTAATGTTAAAAACATTAGCAGGAAGTAAATTAGGAATATGGGTTGCTCACGGCGAGGGTCGTTTCTTATTTGATGGGACTGAAAGTGATTATAATATTATTATGAATTACGCCAACAGCTCTTACCCTGCTAATCCAAATGGTTCTGAATTTAACACTGCAGGTATTTGCTCTAACGATGGACGCCATTTAGCGATGATGCCACACTTAGAAAGAACAATTTTTCCATGGCAAACAGGTTTTTATGAAAGCTCTAGAAAAGAAGATGATGTTACACCTTGGTTCGAAGCTTTTGTGAATGCAAAAAAATGGGTTGAGGAAAAATCATAAGATTTATTGCTAAGTAATTAAAAAATATTATTTTTGCAGTCCTTTTGCAGGCGTGGTGGAATTGGTAGACACGCTAGACTTAGGATCTAGTGCCGCGAGGTGTGAGAGTTCGAGTCTCTCCGCCTGTACAAAAGAAAGAGGTGCGAGGTATATACCTTGCACCTTTTTAAATTAAAAACAATTTTAGATTTAAAATAGTCCAAACAAAAAAATTACAAATGAATATTACCCAAGAAAAAATTGACGACTTAAATGCAGTAATTAAAGTTAATGTAACTGAAGCTGACTATAAAGATAAAGTTGATGTAGTATTAAAAGATTACAGAAAAAAAGCATCTATCCCAGGATTTAGAAAAGGACATGTACCAATGGGCATGGTTAAAAAAATGATGGGAACGAATGCAATGGTTGATGAAATCAATAAAATTCTTTCTGAAGAACTGCAAAAATACTTAACAACTGAAAAATTAGATGTTCTTGGTAATCCTCTTCCAAAATTAGAAGATCAAGCAAGTATTGATTGGGAAAATCAAAAAGATTTTGAATTTAGATATGATGTTGGTTTAGCTCCATCTTTTGATATTTCGGTAGGAGACAAATTTAAATTTGACTTCTATAAAATTAAAGTTGATAAAAAAGATATTGACAAGCAAGTAAGTGATATTGCAAAACGTTACGGAAAAATGAGTAACCCTGATGTTGCAGAAGCTACTGATATGCTTTACGGAAAATTTGAAGAATTAGATGGAGATAATTTAAAAGAAGAAGGTATTTCAAATTCTTCAATAATTGTTATTGAGTCTGTTACAGACAAAAAATTACAAAAAGAATTAATTGGCTCTAAATCTGGCGATATTGTGGAATTAGATCCTAAAAAAATATCTGAACACGAAGGAGATCAAGCTACTGCTTTAGGTATTACACCAGCAGAATTGAAATCACTAAAATCTAAATTTAGATTTACAGTCGAAAAAATAAACAGAGTTGAACCAGCAGATATTAATCAAGAATTATTTGATAAAGTTTTTGGACCAAATGCTGTTAAATCTGAAGATGAATTTAGAGCTAAAATTGAAGAGCAAGTTTCAATGAGTTTAGTTACTGAAAGCGACAGAAAACTTAAAGCAGATATTCAAACAGAATTTTTAGATAAATTAAAATTATCGTTACCAGATAGTTTCTTAAAAAGATGGATTCAAGCATCAAATGAAAAGCCTGTAACACCAGAGCAAATTGAAGAAGAATACGACCAATATTCTAAAGGTTTAAAATGGCAATTAATTGAAAACAAATTAATTGAGAAAAACGAAGTTAAAGTTTCTCACGAAGAAGTTGTTGAACATACAAAAGGATTATTAGCTCAACAAATGGCAAGCATGGGAATGCCAACGAATAACGATGAAGAACTAACAGAAACTGCAAATCGCGTATTACAAAACCAAGAGGAAGCAAAAAATATTTATATGATGATGTACGACCAAAAAATGATGGATGTATATAAAACGACTTTCAAAATAAAAGAGAAAGAAGTATCATACGATGAGTTTGTAAAAATTGTTAGCAAATAATATTTGATAACTGATAAAAAAAGCCTCAACAATGTTGAGGCTTTTTTGTTTCGACAATTTATTTTTAAAGCATGATAACTCCAACTAATTTCTGGCTACTTATTTCTGCCGATATTATTTTAGCCATTTTAATAGCTAAACATCAGCAACGAAACGGTTATAAATTTATAAATACATTTATTGGTAGCTTGATTGGTTTAGTAGGGCTTACTATGCTTTTAATTAAAATGTATAGTGAGTTTTAATTATAAAAAAAGACCCTAGAAATGAATCTAAGGCCTTTTGTTGTACCCGAGGCCGGAGTCGAACCGGCACTCCAGAGGAACACGAGTTTGAGTCGTGCGCGTCTACCAATTCCGCCACTCGGGCATAATAAGAACGCGAAAGTAAACATCAATTTTTAATCTTTAAAATATTATTTAAATAATTAATGATTTTACCTATTTAATTATTGATTAATTGCTTTTTGTAATATACTCTAAAAAAATTATCTTCGCATTTTTAAAGCATAAAACTAAAACATGAAATTTAACAAGGGAATTTCAATGATTATAATCATTGGGTTAACTTCTTTTTCGTTACTAGGGCAATCATTAAACACCCTTAGTAATGAAGAATTAGAAGTTAAGAAAAAAGAAGCTGTTGCTTCTGAAAATTTCGATTTAGCCAATCAAATAAAAGCAGAACAAAACGCTAGAAAATCGATTGATGATAAGCTAATTGAAAAAAATGAAGAATTAAAAACAACCATAGCGAATGAAGACTTTGAAAAAGCTGAACAACTCAAGAAAGAAATTGCTCTATTAGAAGAAGATAAAGCAAAATTAATTGAGCTTGAAGAAGATAGAAAAATTGCAATTTTCGAAGAAAGATATACTGATGTAATTGATTTTGAACGAAAAATTTCAAATTTAAAAGCTGGAATAAGAGATGAAGAAGTAGCCATCAATAATAATACTCAAAACCTTGACGAAGTAACTAAACAGCTTCTTCAAATGCCCCCTGCTGATTTTGCTAAAAGCCACAGAGAAAAGCAAAAAGAAATGTTGTTAGCAAAAAATGAATCCCACAAACAAGATTTAATCAACAAACCCTACAACACTAAAATTGTAGGCTCGTTTCACTTTGGTTTTAAGAGAATAAAACCAGATGTATCCGTAACATCTCCTTATTATGATGAAAGTGAAATGATTTTAAATTACCATTTATCAAACTCAAGATGGTGGATTAATAAATATATAGCTGGAGGTACATTTTTCGATTTTGCTTTTGGAGATTACTTTTCTTACAACCTAGGAGGGCAAATGACAGCATATGGAGATTTTGATTCTTTTTTTGTTCCCTACGCAAGTTTAGGTTTAGGTTTCGGTTATAGAGAAGAAAATTATGACATAAAAACTTCAAAATCAACCCAAGAAGAGGGCAACTACATCCCCTTTATATTCCGATTAGGAGCCAATGTCTTTTTCAACAAACAAAGAAGTTTAGGAATAAAAACTGAGTTTGCATACTACACAAACAATGTGCATATACCTCGTTTTAATATTGGCCTAGTTTGGACAAGAATGAAAAGAAAAGATAATACATGGATTCAAAATAAAAAATAAAAACCGTGAAGAGATTATTAACATATACGATATTAAGTTTAGCAGTATTGCTTAACTTATCTGTAAAAGCTCAAGACTACTTAACTGTTGATGAGTTAACTACACAAAAACAAGAAGCTGTGAATAACAGCCAATACAGGTTAGCTAAAGTAATTCAAACGGAAATAGAATCGAGGTCAACTGATAGCATCAAAAAAACTGACGAGCTAATCGCTTTAGAGCAAAAAACAAGGGATGCTGTTGCAAAACAAGATTGGCTTCTAGCTCATGCCTACAAAAGACAACGAAACTCTTTGTTAGGTATAAAAGAGAAAATTACTGGATTAAGTGCAGGTTATGCCACTAATAAAAGAGAAATTGCATTTCAAGAAATGAAAAATCAAGATTTTGCTACTGCTAATTCTTTGATTCCAACCTCTGCAAATCCAGAAATAATAATTAGTGAAGAAGCGACTCAAACAAAAGTTAAAAATGCTACTGAAAATGATATAGCCAAAGAGCTAAAGTACAGAAGAAGTTCTTTGTATACATTAATGATAAACGATTTAACTCGTGAATACTCAGGTGTTATTAAAGATGCTTTTGGTAACTCTACAGTTCCTCAAAAATTTAATGACCATAATATTGGACCTTACCTAGTTAATGGAGTAGCAAATTCTGATGATCAAACACAAGTAATAACAACATACTTAACTAATAATAATGTAGCTAAAGATTTGGTTGCAAAATGGTTTAACAGAAGTAACGATGGAAAGTTTAATATGGATTTAATTTCATCAAGAGGTATGTATGATGCAACTGCAATGGACAAGGTAGTTGCTAATGCTAGTGAGAGAGGAAGCGCATTGTTAGCTGATGCTGGAGAAGAACTAATTGGAAACACATTTGTAATTGTTAATGATTATAAATTTACGAATAAAGAAGAAGCTGTTGCTAAGGGTAAAAAAGCATCTGGATTTGCAAAAATGGCTGCAGGCTATATACCTGGAGCAGGTGCTGCAATTCAAAAAGGAATTACTGCTGCAGAAGCTGCTGCAACTGTTGCAGGAAAAGGATACTGGGTAAGAACAACTTCATATCTTTATCGTTTAGTTTGGGATGAAGAAGCTGCTGCAATTTTTTACAACAACTATTGGACTGATGTAAATAATTTTGACCTATCAAAAGTTGAAGCTTTTAATAATGCCAATAATTTTAAATTAAAATTAATTGGTTCTCAAACAGCTGGAGCAGATGTTCAATCATCAATATTTACAAATAAAAGTGAGGAAGACTTAATTCGTATGGCAACTGTAAAAGCAACTGATAGAGCCATTGCTAAACTTGAAAAAAAGTATGAAGAATTTAGAACAAAAACTCCTTTAATATCAATCGAGCCATTAGCAGCTAAAATTGGTACTAAAGAAGGTTTAGAGAAAGGTGACAAATATGAAGTAATTAACCAAATAGAAACTCCCGAGGGAAAAACTATTTACAAGAGAGTTGGAATTATAACTGTTGCAACTGTATGGGATAATAGTTATTCACCTGAAGAAGAAGAAGAATTAAAAAAACAAGGAAAATTACCTGAGCAACAATACTCTATATTTAAAGGAAGTGGAAAGTATTACCCTGGTATGCTAATTAAACAAATCAATTAATTTACTTAACTGATTATCTTTTATTTAGATTAAAAAATTGTTTTGAATTGTTTTTGCTATTTATTTGTCTTCCTATTAAAAAATTAATAAATTTGCACCCCTTTAATTGACAAGGAATAAAAATGTACGAACCAAAGGTAAAATTATTTGCAGGAAGAGCATCAGAAGATTTAGCTAATAAAATAGCTAAAAGCTACGGTATTCCTTTAGGCAACATTATCATCAATACATTTAGCGATGGTGAATTTCAACCTTCTTTTGAGGAGTCAGTTAGAGGTGCTGATGTTTTTATTGTTCAATCTACTTTTCCGCCAGCAGATAATTTGATGGAATTGTTAATGATGATTGATGCTGCAAAAAGAGCTTCTGCTAGACGTATTGTAGCAATTATGCCATACTTTGGTTTAGCTCGTCAAGACAGAAAAGACAAACCAAGAGTGCCAATAGGTGCTAAATTAGTAGCTAACATGTTAGCGGCAGCAGGTGTAACCAGAGTCATGACTATGGATTTACATGCTGATCAAATTCAAGGATTTTTTGAAGTACCAGTTGACCATATTTTTGGCTCAACTATTTTTATACCATATATTAAAAGCTTAAACCTCCCTAATTTAACAATGGCTTCTCCTGATATGGGAGGAACCAAAAGAGCAAATGCTTACGCTAAGTTTTTACAAGCCGAAGTAGCTGTTTGTTACAAACAACGAAAAAAAGCAAATGTAATTGAAGATATGTTTTTAATTGGAGAAGTTGCAGGGAGAGATGTTGTTATTGTTGACGACATGGTTGATACCGCAGGAACATTATGTAAAGCTGCTGACATTATGATGGAAAATGGAGCAACAAGCGTTAGAGCAATTGCTAGCCATGCTATCTTATCAGGAAAAGCATACGAACGTATAGAAAATTCAAAATTGACAGAATTAATAGTAACCGATACAATTCCTCTTACTCAAAAGAGCGATAAAATAAGAGTTCTTTCGGTTGCAGATTTATTCTCAGATATTATTAATAAAGTATTCAATCACGAATCAATAAGTAACACATTTATTTGCTAATTAATTAACACACTATTATAATGAAATCAATAGCATTACAAGGAAACAAAAGAGCTGACAGAGGAACTACTGATGCTAAAGCATTAAGAAGCGCAGAAAAAATTCCAGCTGTATTATATGGCGGAAAAGAAAATACACACTTTACAGTTAATGAAATTCAATTTGGAAAAATCATTCACTCACCTAATGTATATTTTATTAATCTTGACATTGATGGTTCTACTCATAGAGCAATAATTAAAGATGTTCAATTTCATCCAGTAACAGATAGAGTTTTACATATCGACTTTCTAGAAGTTGTTGAAGGTAAAGCTATCACTGTAAATATGCCAATTAAGTTAACTGGTAACTCTAGAGGTGTATTAAATGGAGGTAAATTAAGAACTGTAACGAGAAGATTAAAAGTAAATGGTTTAGCAGAAACTTTACCTGAATTTATTACAATTGACATTACAAACTTAAGAATTGGCCAATCTATTAAAGTTGGTGACATCCAAGTTGACGGTTTAAGATTATTAGATGCAGCTAATGCAGTTGTTGTTGCTGTTAAAAGAAGTAGAGTATCTACTGCTGATGAAGATGAAGATGAAGATGAAGAAGGTGCTGAAGCAGCTACTTCAGATGCAGCTGAAGCTTCTGCAGAATAAATTGAATTATGAAGTATTTAATTGTAGGATTGGGCAATATAGGCTCTGAATACGAAAATACTAGACATAACATAGGTTTTAAAATATTGGATGCACTAGCAAGTGCATCCAATATTTTTTTTGAACCTAATAAGCTTGGCTCCACTGCTACTCTTAAATTTAAGGGTAGAACCTTAATATTAGTAAAGCCTTCTACTTACATGAACCTAAGTGGTAAAGCAGTAAACTATTACCTCCAACAAGAAAAAATAAAGCAAGAAAATTTATTAGTTATTACTGATGATATTGCCCTACCTTTTGGCACTATAAGACTTAAAGGTAAAGGTAGTGATGGAGGTCACAACGGACTAAAAAATATTTTTGAATGTCTTGGAAATGCCAACTATCCTCGTTTGAGATTTGGTGTTGGAAGTGATTTTGTGCAAGGCAAACAAATTAATTATGTATTGGGAGACTTTGCTCCCGAAGAACAATCTGCTCTTCCTGAGAGACTGGAAAAAGCAACCCAAGCCATAAAAGCATTTACAACTATTGGACTAGGCAGAACAATGAGTGATTTTAATGGAAAATAAAAAGCCGAAATAAATTTCGGCTTTTTTTAATTTTGTTATTGTTGTTTCATTTTCTCTCTATGAAATTCTTTTCTTCCTTTAAATTTCTCATGCTTCATCTGCTTTTTCTCTTTTATTAAAGCACGTTGTTCTTCAGTCAAAATTTGATTTATCTCCACTCTCTCAGCTACTCTAATATCCTTTAATTTAGTTTTTAACTCTTTTTTTTCTGCTGCTCTCTTACCCCTAATTTCTTTAATTTGAGCTTTTTGCTCCTCTGTAAGATTTAATTGATCTTTAAATCTTTCAATTTGATCATCATCTTCATCTTGATTATGATTTTCATTAACTTGAAGCTTCATTGGTCTCTCCATTTTATCTTGAGCACTTACTCCAGTTGCAATTGCAAATAAAGCAACGATTGCTACGATTTTTAAATTTTTCATGGTTTAATAGTTTAATGAATAATAAATTAATGTGAGCTAAAACTATGCCAAAGAATTAAAACTTAAATCTAATCTGTGCTTTAATTTCACTTTTTGTATTCCCTTGAATTTCTTCTAACCCAGAACTTATAACATCAACATTATCATAATAAGTTAAACCATAACGCAACCAAACATCTAAGCCTCTTCTTATTTTATAACGTACTGTTAAATAGGTTCGTGTTCCACGGTTATAATACGCTGGAATAGAAAAGGCATAAAGAACATCATTTTCATAAGCATAAATACGAGCATTGTAAGAGTCAGTATCAAATATCCCATAACGGAAAGAAAAAGAAAATGGACTTTTTAAGGATTGGTAAACAACATCTTGATAAATTAAATAACCAACTTCTGTTGGTGTTTCTTCTAAATGAGAATTAATCAACTCAACTCTACTTTTCAGTTTTATAGATGGTGAAACTTGATAGCTTAAATTATACCTATAATTTGTTTGTTTACGGTAAACAGTATAATCAATACCTTCAGTTAAATCTATATCTGTATTTTCTCCTTTTCGTCGCTCTTTTATACGCAAATACATTTCCAATTTCTTTGAAGGCTTATAGGTTAATTGTGCCAGATATTGGTAACCATTACTTGGAGCGTTAATTTGATATTTTAGCCATGGAAAAACAAATTGGTCGTAATAAGCTGAAACCGTAAATTTGTTTAGTGGTTTAGCTACAATTCCAAAGTATAATCCTTTTTCATTTTCATTAACCGAGTTTTCTCCAATACCTGCACTTGCTATTGGAGAAAAATCCCTATCATAATTTCTATATAAAACAGATAACGCTAAACGAGTATCTAAATTTATTAATGCACCAGCAACAATAGCTTTTCCTGCCTCTATACTTTGTGCGAACTCTCCAAAGAAATTGAAGTTTTTATAAATCCAATTGTAATCAATACCCAAATTAGTTTGTTCACTTTTAGTGTTTCTAAATTGGTTATAAACTTGTAAATTGGGATTAAATTGAGCATTAATTTCATTAAAAACTCCCGTAAAACCTATATTTAACTTACGTGTCATAAAAGCCAAATGCCCACCAATTGTTTGCTTTGTTATCGCATCTTTATCTTCCAACTCATTTACAGTTCTATGAAAACCAGTTTGCTGAATAGAAGTAATAGATAACACCTCATCTTGTACAAGAGTAGAATCTGAATAATCAATATTAGCATCGACTTTGTTTCGAGAATAAAAAGTTGTTACTTCTATCTTGTCAAATTTTAACGCTAAACCTGCACCCCTCATAAATAAATTTTCATCTACTGAGGTGTACGGTTTTAAACCTATAGCACTTCTTTTTACAGACATAATATCGGCAGACTTACCAAAGGCTAATCCAGACCAGAAAGTTAATCCTTGACCAAATTGAGCTTGATAATCACCAATCGCTAATTGCTTTATTTTACCCTGATTTTTAAGAAAGAAATGTGCTGAATAAAAATCAAATCCATTTTTTTGAGTTCCATTAAAAAAATCCTCTCCAGGATCCTTTTCGGCAGTAACACCAAAACTTAAATAATTGCCATAATTGTATTTATATCGAGTAAAAATTCTAGCTTCATTTCCAAAATATCTTGAATTAGGACTAGCCGTTAATGCAGAATCTGTAATATCACTAAACCCTTTTTTCTCTTCAATAATTTGCTGATATCTCACAAACAATTGGTTTGTCCCATTATTTAATAATTCATTAAAACTTAACTGCGGACTATCAACATTTGAAGTAACTTTTACAAATGGCAAAATAAATTGAATAGTTGATTTATCAAAACCATCAATGGTTTGCAATTCTTCTAAAGTCATTAATTTGCCATTCTCCTCAATATGACTTAATAAATTGTTAATTTGAAAATCGGTAAGTAAAGACAGTTCTTTTAACTCTATTAGTTTTGCTCTATTTAAATTTAAAGGCCTATCATAAAAGAAAGACAACTGCTCAAAAATTGTAGTATAATCCACATCACTTTCTTCTGCATTATCAACCAAATACTCAACACGCTGTTCTATAATCTCATTTTTTTGATCTACATCTGTTTGTCCAAAAGAATAAAATGCCCCCACTAAAAAGAAATATAGCAAACATTTATGCAAGCTAAATTCAACACATTTTATATTGAAATTAAAGCGCTTCACTTACTTACCTGCTGTGTAAATAATAGAAATACCTGGAGTAATTCCAAGTGTTTGATGAAACGACGTAGACAGGTCTAATTTGAAGTCTTTTAACTTTAAACCAAAGCCAAAAGAACTTAATGTTGGATTCGTTGATATTCCTCCTCTTAAATATAAAATATCGATTGGATTATATTCGATTCCTACTCTAGCTATTGCTCCAAAATCGATATCTTTTTCTGTTTCTACAGCTAAAAAAACCTTTTCTGAAAACTTATAATCCAACCCTAACTTCATTATTGTTGGCAATCTTTCATTGTTATAATCAACAAATTTTGTTCTTGTTGGGTTATAAACGTGAACACCTAAAGCTATTTCTTTTGATAAATTAGCGATTAAACCAATAGCTCCAGTTAAAGCAGATTTCTGGCCATACTCTTGTCCTATTTTTACATTTGTATAATTTAATTGCACTCCTAATGCAATTTTATCGTTTAGTTTTTGTCCATAAGACAATCCTGCTTTAGTTTCATTATAAGCTGAATAACCAAAAGAAGTAACAGATAAACCAAAAGCACCTAATTTTGTTGGCAGGGCAAAAGCTCCTGATTTATATGCAGTTTCTTTTAATAGAAATCGGCTTTCATAAGAAATTGCTCCAGAAATTTGATCCACAAAACCTAATCCAGCTTGATTATTATTTACTGACCAAACATCTGATAAGGTTGTAGAAAACCCTCCTAAAGAAAGTGATCGAGCACCAATTACATCATTACCGTTTGTTGAAAAAAGATCAGGAATAACTCCCAATATTAAAGCGAGAAATATTATTAATTCTTTCATCCTTTTATACTATTCCAAGTTGAATACATAGATTCTTGCTTAGGACGATTTAGCTCTTCTTTTCTTAAAGGTTCACACTCTTTAAGGCCATCAAAACATTCCTTAGGAAGTGCTTGATATAGTTGAGTCCCTTTTGTTTTCCATTCAATCATTTCATCACTAACTTGTTTAATAATCTTTGCGGGATTACCAACTAATAAACTTCTGTCTGGAATTTCCATTTTTGCTGGAACAAAAGTCAATGCTCCCACTATGCATTCAGCTCCCATAACAACATCATCCATCACAACACTATTCATTCCTATTAAACAGTTTTCTCCAATAACACCTCCATGAATTATAGCTCCATGACCAATATGCGCACCTTTTTTAAGGATAGTTGTTGTTCCTGGAAACATGTGTACCGTACAATTCTCTTGGATATTACAACCGTCTTCTATTATTATCTTACCCCAATCACCTCTTATTGCTGCCCCTGGCCCGACATAAACATTCTTTCCAATAATAACGTTACCTGTAACTGCTGCTAACGGATGAATAAAAGATGATTCATCAATAACAGGCTTAAATCCATTAAACTCGTAAATAGCCATATATTTGTCGCTTAAAATGTAAATATAATGGTTTCTATTTTCGCTATCAATAAAAATTGAGGAAGTATTTATTCATATTAACTCTTCTTTTAAAAATTGGCTTTTTTCTTAAAGCTCAAGAACCATCTTACTCTATAATTGGAGAGAATGAATTAGCTGGTTTAGACATCTATACTTTAGCACAAGACAAAAATAATTACATATGGTTAGGTACAGAAAATGGCATTTACAAGTATGATGGTTATAATTTTAATAAATATTTTAACAAAAATTTGAAGTCAAAATCCGTATTCGGATTAGTTAAAGATAACAATGGCGAACTATATGGCTTTAATCTTAGTGGACAAGTTTTGAAGATAGAAGACGACTCCATTAATATATTCTATCAAATACCAGACAGTTTGCTTTCTAGTTATTATGAATTAGGATTTGATCAGGAAAACAACTTAATTATTGCCAATAGAAATCCTTTTTGGATAGACAAAAAAAACAACACTAATTTTTATTTTAAAAAAAATAATTATGCTTTTATCCCTTCTGTTAAAACAACTATAGATAAAATATATTTCAGTAAACAAAATTCAGATGGATTTAGTGTAGAAGCTATTGACACCAATGGAAATTCTAACCCTTTAAAATTTAATACTCCTAGTCAAAGTCCAAATTACATAATACAAAACCAAACCGGGTATACAATTATAAAAGAAAGAGACAAATTTAATTATTATGACATCAAAGAAGACACAACGATATTTAGAGATTTTAATTTTCCGAAAACAATTACTCAAGAATACTCAAATGTAAGCTATTTAGCTCTAGACTCTACTTTGTGGCAAACCACTAGAAAAGGGAGCGCTGTAGCTATAAATATTAATAATTTAAAACCTTACCACAAAAGGCTATTATTTCATAAATTTTATATTTCATCATACTTACAGGATGCCGAGAATAATTTGTGGCTAGGAACTTTAGGCAAAGGAATTCTATTTATTCCAAACACGAAAATATTGAGTTTTAGGAACCTTATTGAAATTGAAGATGAAGTTTTTACAAGGATAATTTCTACTGATAATAAAATTTGGGCATCAACTCAAAGTGGGAAAATTTATGAATATTATAACAATCAATTCTCACTAATCTATGAGCAAAATGAAACAAAAATTAACGTATTAAAACTTGATCAAAAAAATGAAAATTTAATACTAAATGGTCCTAACTTACCTTACATTTTTAATCTAGCAACCAAAAAAATTAAACCTTTTTCTGAGATAGGATCTCTAAAAGAGATAGACTTTATAAATGATTCTACAATTCTTTTAGCTACAAATAAAAATCTAATTTTTTATAACCAACAGAAAAATAAAACTATACCTTCTTATTTTAATCTACCTAAAAATATTGGAAGAACTTCTTCCGTTTTTTACCAAAAAAATAAAGAGAAAATATGGTTAAGTACCTTAAAAGGCTTAATGATATTCTCAAAAACTGAAGAACCAAAAATTTTCAATAATATCTTTTCAACGAGTGTAATTCAAAACAATAATTCTATATGGGTAGCCACAAAAGACCAAGGTATTTACGAATTTAAAAATGATACACTAGCACAGCATTTATCAACAAAAAATCATTTAGCATCCGATGTTGTTTACAAAATAATAGCCTACAAAAATCAATTGTTTATCTCACACGAAAAAGGAATTCAAGTTTATAATTTAAACACATCTAAATCTATATTTTTTAATAATACAGATGGTTTGTTTAGCAATAGAATAACTGATTTCACCATTCAAAATGATATTGTTTGGGTTGTTACCAATAAAGGAATCCAATTTTTTAATTACAATGAAATAGATAAAAACTTAACTCCTCCAAACATCATTATTAGTGAAGTATTGGTAAATAAAAAACCACTAAAATTTGATATAGACGAAACTAGTTATTTTAATTACGATGAAAATAAAATTGAAATTCGTTTTTTAACAACCACTTACCATCATCAAGGGTTATTAAAATATGCTTATAAAATAAATGGGGATACCGATAACTGGCAGTATAAAAAATTTAAAGATAATTCAGTTGATTTTATTTCTCTCCAACCAGGAGATTATTCATTTACTATTAAATCTATTAATGAAAATGGAATAGAAAGTTTACCTATTTCTTACAATTTTATAATCAAACCTCCATTCTGGCAAACATGGTGGTTCTACACCTTTTGGATATGTCTTTTTATCGGTGTTACTTTAATCATCTACCGCTTTGAGTTAAAAAAACAACGCCGAAAAATTGAATTGCAAAACGAATTGAATGCTTCTAAGTTAATAGCAATTCAATCACAAATGAATCCTCATTTTATCTTTAATGCAATTACCTCTATTCAAGATTTAATACTAAAAGGAGATATTGATAATTCGTATAACTATATCATTAAATTTTCAAAATTGGTTCGACAAACTTTAAATTTTTCAGACAAAGAGTTTATTGATATTGAGGAAGAAATAGAATTATTAGAAACCTACTTGCAATTAGAAAAACTCCGTTTTAAAGATGACTTTGAATTTTCGATTGATATAAATAATGCTGAAGATATTAAAGTACCACCAATGCTTATTCAACCATTTGTTGAAAATGCAATTAAGCATGGATTATTACATAAGGATGGACTTAAAAAAGTATGTATTTCATTTAAAATGAATGACACATTACATTGCACTGTAACCGACAATGGTGTAGGAAGATCAAAAGCCCAAGAAATTAAATTACGACAACAAAAAAATCATCAATCATTTTCAGTAAATGCTACTAAAATAAGATTCGATATAATGAAAAATCATTACAAACAAAATCTTGGAGTTTTGTATGTTGATTTAAAAGATAATGAAGAACCAATTGGTACAAAGGTTATCATAACTATTCCTTTTAAGCAAAATTATTAAACAAAAACAATCCGTCATTCCTAAAAAAAAGTGCTATTCCTAAATTTAAATTCCATAAATGAATTTAGGATTCTATATTTGAGTTATGAGAATAAAGTTAAAAGCCATACTTGTAGATGACGAAGAAAGTGCACGTAATGTACTTTCAAATTTATTACTAAGATTTTGTCCTCAGATTGAAGTTGTGGATAAATGTACAAATGTATTAGATGCTGTCGAGTCTATTAAAAAAAACCAACCAGATGTTGTTTTTTTAGATATTGAAATGCCCAATTATGCTGGTTATGAATTAGTCTCATTTTTTGAAGAAGTTAATTTCGATATTATTTTTATTACGGCTTACGACAAGTTTGCACTAAAAGCTTTCGAAATTTCGGCAGTTGACTATTTATTAAAACCAATTGAAATTGACCGATTAAAATTGGCTGTTAGTAAATTAGAATCTATTCGTGAATTAAAAAATAATGCTAAAAATTTAGAGGCATTAAAAGACAACTTGAAAAAAGAAAATCTTACTAAAATTATTGTTCGACAAAATGGCGACCAAGAAATTGTAGATATCAATTCCATTATTGCTATTGAAGCTCAAGAATCATACAGTTGTATTCATACAATAAGCAATAAATATATGATGAGTAAAAATCTAAAGCATTATGAATCGCTCTTGGCTGAAAACAAATCATTTTTTAGAACGCATAAATCATGGTTGGTAAATCTCTGCCACCTAAAATCATATTCAAAATCAAAATTTGAAATTGAATTACAATCGGGTATTGTTGCAAAACTATCTAAATACAGAATTGCTGAATTTGAACAAGCAATTCTGGCATAGAATACTATTCCTAAATAATTCAATCCATTCCTAAAGAAAATCGAAAGTTGTTTTTTTTTAGCATCTATGTTTGCTAAAAATTTTAACAAACTAAAAAAATCTTTATGAAAAAATTATTACTAAGTATTTTAACAATTGTAGTGCTATCAACCCAAACAAATGCACAGGATAGTACTGCATTTATTGCTGCTAATGACGCTTACTCTCCTACCAACAACGACATGTACGCTAACATTCCTACTGGTTCAGGATCGAATTTAAGATTAACTGGAGATTGGACAATTGAAGCATGGATTAACATTTTAAATACCAATGCAGAAATAAATTTAATTGAAACCTATTCAAGTGGAAATACTGGTGGCTTTGCTATTAGATTAATCAATAACAAACTAAGAGCACTCCAAATTACAAATCCTTCAACAAACTTATCTATTGTAACTGGAGCTACTGCTTTAAATTTAGGTGTATGGAATCATATTGCTGCTACTTTAAATGAAACAACTCAAGAATTAAAAGTTTATGTAAACGGGCAATTAGATGGAACTATTAGCACTTCGCTAACTACCCTTAACCTTAACAGCGTATTAAGGATAGGAACTAGAGGGGATTCTCCTTTTACCAGAGGAGAAACAATTATGGATGAAGTTAAAATTTGGAACAAAGCCAAAACCGAGGCTGAAATTCAAGCTCAAATGTCAGGGTGTTTTTATGGTAATGAAATTGATTTGTTAGCATGGTACAATTTTGAAAGTATTTCTACCAACTCTTTAATAGATAAAACTATGAATGGAAATGATGGAACTTTTATTCAGTATGACACAAATAGCTTTACAGGTGGAGCTTACTATTGTGCAAATGCTACTGTTAGTGTTAATGAAGTTGAAAAAAATATAGAAATGAGTATCTACCCTAATCCAGCGCAAGACGTTTTAACTATCAGCTCAAATGAAGCTATTAACGAACTATTTATTTACAGTATTGGCGGATCTTTAATTAAAAAAGAAATGTTAAATAACAATCAAATTGATATTTCAAGCCTTAAAAAAGGAATGTACTTTTTATTGATTAATTCAGAAAAAGGAGTTTACAAGGAAAAGTTTATAAAAGAATAGCATGATAAACTATTTTTTAAAAGCCCAATTTGAACAAATTGGGCTTTTTTTTATCATATAATCACTATAAAATACTGTTGACAAAAGAGTTCTTTCTTTAAAAAATCCATTGCTAAAACATATTGTCCGTTAATAAAGATTAACTGAAAAAACATGCACTATAACCTACATTCGTAGCAAAATTTAACAAAACAAAAAACTATGAGAAAAACATTAATTATAGCATTAGTTGCTGTAACATTTGTAGGTAGTAATTGCTACGGACAATCATTTAAAGATAAACTAAAAGCAAAAGCAGCAGCAGCATCTAAACCAGGAGGAAATGCAGCTGGAGCAGTAAAAGGTGGAACAACAATTCACTTAATGGAAGCTGAGAGAGGTAATACTAAGCTTCAACTAGAAGAAGGGGAAAATAACGGAAGAAAAATTTTAGCTATAAATGGTGCAATGTATACTTGGCAAGACGAACCAAGTGCTACTCTAGGTAAAAAAATATACTTTTCTACTGCTGGTCTTTATGTAATGGAGTATGATGCTAATAGCTGGGTATCTGTAATGCCTGACAAACAATTGGGTAAAGGAGAGTTTACTAAGTTTATGTTTAGTAACTTCTATAGTTCTGATGCAGCAAAAGTAAAAACGATGACTAAAGCAAAGGTTGAAGCTTATGCTAGTGATTTATCGAAACAAATAATGGCGCCATCTGCATCTGGGCCTTCTAAAGGTGGAAATGGAACTTACTCAGCAGCTACTCCAATTAAATTTGCAGGAAATGCTTACGAAGAAATGGAAGTTACATTTGAAGAAGGTGCTGTAAAAAACATCATTATTAAATTAATAAAAAGTGGAAAAGATGTAAGCACTGACACTTATATGCATATGCCTGAGTTTAGTAAATTAATTGGTACTGAAATATATGCTAACAGCAGAAGTCATCTTAATCAGTATATTTTTGTTGACAAACCGGGAGTTTTAATCTGGGCGCAATACAAACATGGTGGATTAGGAAATCAGCTTTGGGAAAAATATGATTACTACAATGTTTATGCAATGGACAAACAAGTTGTTAGAGGCATTATAGCTAGTGAAGCAAAACAAAAAGAAATAGATGCAAAAGTTGCCAATTGGAGTAAAACAATTAAAGATGTAGAAGACAAAAGAAGAGCTGCTGAAACTGCAGATAAAATTGCTAACCAACGTTTACCTAAAGAGGGTATGGTTGACAACAACTTAAAAGCAGAAACATTAGCTGCTGCACAAGCTTGGGCTGCTAGCTGGAAATGGGTTGAAACAGTAACTAAAGCATACTTTACTGGTGCTGATTGGTATATTGTTAGACATAAATTAACTGGTATAATTTTAAGAAGAGAAATTAGAGGGGTAATTGTAATGTCGAGACCTGATGGAATGTGTAGTTTCCATTATGCAGTATTTGCACAAGAATATGATGGAAGCAAATACAATAAGGTTTATACTGCAGGTATTACACCTGGACAGATTAAATTGAATTGCGAACATGCAAAATAAATAGTTTAGTTTAAAGTTCACGAAAAGGCCGGTTTCATTAGATTGAAATCGGCTTTTTGTTTTAAACCATTATTAGTTATATATTTGGTTATAGTTATTGCGAATAAACGTACCATTACTTTTATTCGGATGTTACCAAACAAAAATATCGAACCTATTTTTAGGTCGCTGGTTAACTCTCCAATTAAACCCTTTTAACAATACATCTTTTGGCGATGGCTCTTTAATCGGGTATAAAACTGCTTCGGGGTCTTTTATAAAGGTAAGTGAGCTTAACTCGTTATTGTCTAAAAACACTAACATATTGGTCCCTTCTGCTTTATTTACGCCAATATAATCACCAGCTTCGTCTCTACCATAATAAATAGTTTCCGCATCTTCTAGCACCTCAATTTTTCGTATTTGGTTGCTATCATTAAAGTGCCCAATCATATTAATGCCTTTAATTTGGTTAAAATTATCGAACAACGAGTCGGCTTTAGAAATAATAAAAGCATTTTCGTTTAAGTAAACGGCATCAATTTTACCTTTTTTCATTTGCAAATAAGTAAAATCAGATGTTAGCTGGTTGGTTTCCGACCATAATACTGGATCATGATAAAAATTTACTGTTGAATCAGAAAAATTATACACAATAGAATCTGCTTTACCTTGCATATCTGTTTTATAAAATTTTGCATGATTGTAAGCAAACAAATTTCTGATTGTATCTGTTTGATTTGGTAAGCTATCTATTTTAAGATATTGGGTTGATACTTTAAAAGTATCGGCATGCAGGAATAATGTATCAACATCAAACAACTGCATCATTAAAGCTTCATTCGTAATCATTACACTATCTCTATCCTGAAACAATTCGATTACATTCCCTTCTAAAATAAGACCTTCAATAGTATCGTTTATTGCTCCATTACAATCTATCCTTCCATACCCTGTTTCTCTTTCGTAATAAATAGTATCACCTGTTATTATTTTATTGTCAGAGTATAAATATGAGTTTTTAAAAAATTTAGAGGTGTTTGCATTGGTGTTGTACCATCCATTTTCACAATAAATAAAATCATTTTTACTGGTAATGGTTGTTGGTCCTAAAAAGTTTACAATTTTACTCTGCGATCCATATTGTAACGTATCTCCTTCAATTGTATATTCTGGATTAGTCAACACCACATTTTTCTTAAAGTTAAACGATTTACTCTCGGTATAATAATAGCCTAACTCACTAACCAGCGTATTATTTTCTTTCTGGCTCACAACAGTACCTCCACCAAAATAGTAAGCCATATTTAATGTTCTATCGTAATCTAAATAATTGGTGGTTAAGGTAATATCTCTATTCTCTAACCTGATATGACCTCTTAGCAATGCTTTTTTTGTTGTTCCATTATAGTTTAAAGAATCGCCAAACAATCGTAAAGAATCGCCTTGCGCAATACGAACATGCCCGTAAGCATCCATACTATTCGATTCAGAATAGAAGTATGCACTATCACAAAACATTAATGCATCTTCATGTTTAAATTGAACATCGCCAATTAAACGCTTTGCATTTTTGCCTAAGCTTTCGTCATACTCCAAACTATTAGCGTTGATAATTTCTATTTTAGAACCACCTTGAGCAAACAAAGTAAAAGGAATAAAAAGCATTAATATAATAGCAAAAGACCCCGCAGTAATTGCAGGGACTTTTAAATTAATATTTAACCTTAAATTCATTATATAAAGTAACGTACTTATACCAATACGTTTTCTCTTATTAATGTTTGTTTCCTGTCTGGTCCAACAGACACGATAGTAATAGGAACGTTTAATTCTTTTTCTAAGTATTCGATGTAATCATTTAATTCAGTTGGAATTTCCTCAATTGAAGACAATTTAGTCAAATCTGTTTTCCATGCTTTGCGATCAACATAAACTGGTTCAACTTCTCTTGAGACTAAATCGTAAGGCATAAAATCAATTACCTCTTGTGTATCTTTATACTTATAATGTGTACAAACTTTAATTGTATCAAAATCATCCAATACATCAGCTTTCATCATACACAATTGAGTAACTCCGTTAATCATTATTGCATATTTCAACGCTGGCAAATCAATCCACCCACATCTTCTTTTTCTTCCTGTAGTTGCTCCAAACTCAAAGCCTGCAGTTCTAATTTTTTCCCCAACCTCATCATCTAATTCTGTTGGGAAAGGTCCACTACCTACACGAGTACAATAAGCTTTAAAAATACCATATACTTCTCCTATTTTATTTGGAGCAATACCTAAACCTGTACAAGTTCCAGCAGTAGTTGTATTTGATGATGTTACAAATGGATAAGACCCAAAATCTACATCTAACAAAGTTCCTTGAGCACCTTCTGCTAATATCTTTTTACCAGCAACTAAATTATTGTTTAAATAGTGTTCGCTATCAATACAAGTTAACTGTTTAATTGTGTTAACTCCTTCATAAAATGCTGGTTCTAATTCTGCTAAATCATAATCGTAATTATGAAACTTTAAAATTTGCTTATGCTTCTCTACTAAAGCAGTATATTTTTCTTTGAAATTAGCTTCAAAAATATCTCCAACTCTCAATCCGTTTCTACCCGTTTTATCCATGTAAGTTGGTCCAATTCCTTTTAAAGTAGAACCAATTTTTTCTTTTCCTTTTGATGCTTCAGATGCTGCATCAATTAATCGGTGAGTTGGCAAAATTAAATGTGCCTTTTTAGAGATGTACATTTTCTTGTTTACATCAACACCCATTGCTATTAACTTGTCAATCTCAACTTTTAAAATGACAGGATCTATAACCACTCCATTACCTACAACATTAATAACATCATCATGAAAAATACCTGAAGGTATAGTATGTAAAACATGTTTAATACCATCAAACTCTAAAGTATGACCAGCATTTGGTCCTCCTTGAAATCTTCCGATAATATTATATTGAGGTGTTAAAACATCAACAATTTTACCTTTTCCTTCGTCTCCCCATTGAAGACCTAATAATACATCAACTTTCATTTGCTTTGGTCAATTCTGTTTTAGCTAGTGCTCTATTTTCTTTAATATTAAACACGCTATTTAACTTCGTTATTACTAATAATTTATTAATTTTTTCGGGCACATTTACAATAACAACGTCGCCACCTTTATTTCTTGTTTGGGTTAAAAGATTAATTAAAACATTTAAGCCCGAACTATTCATGTATTCCATATCGGTAAGATCAATCATTAGATTTTTTCCACCTTCAATCATTTCATTTTCTATGTCAATAAACAATCCATCCACTTGATGTTTAGCAATTAAGCTACCCTTTAATGAAACAATCATTAACTCGTCTTGCCGCTCTATTAAATAAGAAAAACTCATTTATTTTTCTTCATTTTTAACGCCGTAAAAATTTAATGAATGATGTAATATTTTTAAATCAAACATTTCTTCTAGAGTTGCTTTTATATTCTGAATTCGAGGATCACAAAACTCAATAACTTCACCATTACTTAAAATAATATGGTCGTGTTGCTTTGAACCGTAAGAACGCTCAAACTGAGCTATATTTGAACCAAACTGATGCTTACGAACTAAGTTTGATGCCAACAACAATTCTATTGTATTGTACAACGTTGCTCTACTTACTCTATATTTTTTATTTTTCATAGAGATGTACAATTCTTCTACATCAAAATGATCATTATTAGAGTAAATTTCTTGGAGTATAGCGAATCGTTCGGGAGTTTTCCTGTGACCGTTTTCTTCTAGATAATCAGAAAAAATACTTCTTACTTTTTCTTGAAGTTCTTCAGTTGTACTCATGTTGGAGTGTTAAAGAGTAAAAGTATTAATTAATCATATACATTAAACGAATGTTAACTCTTTGTTGAAAAAATATTTATCCATCAACTCGACTAACCGTCTTTACTCCTTTAACCTTAATTAATTTGTCTAACAAATTATCTAAATGCTGAGTATCTTGAACGTAAACCATAACAACCCCTTCAAAAACACCATCATGGCTATCAAAACTAATTGATCGCATATTTACATGAAGCTCATTAGAAATAATTTGAGTAATCGTATTTACAATACCAACATCATCAATTCCTGTGATATTAATTCCAGCTAAAAATGCAATTTGTTGCTGATCAATCCAACGAGCTTTTATTACACGATAAGCATAATTAGAAAGCATTTGAATTGCATTCGGACACTTGGTTTTATGTATTTTTATTCCATCATTAATAGTAACAAAACCAAAAACCTCATCTCCAGGTATTGGATTACAACAAGACGCTAACGTATAATCTAATTTTTCCATGTTGTCACCAATCACCAACATGTCGTCTTTTTTCTTCTCTTTTTTAGTCGTTTTTTGACCAAAATAACTAGTTACCCTGTTTCGAATAGACTTTTTAGGACGAAGCACCCCATTCTTAACTTCAAAAGCTTTTAAATGATTTAGATTAATCTCTCCTTTAGCTATTTTATAGTATAAATCTAACGAAGAGTTAGCTTTAAAATAAACCTGCAATTCATTTATACTTATGTTTTCGTAAGAAATTTTAAGGCGTTTAAACTCTTTTTCTAAAAGTAACTTCCCTTCTTCAGCAACAATTCGTTGCTCATCTTTTAACAACGATTTTATTTTAGATTTAGCTTTATGTGTTTTCACATAAGTAAGCCAATCTTCTTTAGGTTTTTGATTTTTTGAAGTTAAAATCTCCACTTGATCACCACTTTTAAGAGGGTGACTTAATGGAACCAACTTATTATTTACCTTGGCTCCTAAACAATGCTCACCGACCTTTGTGTGCACAGCAAAAGCAAAATCAAGTGCACTCGCTCCATGTGGCAAACTTTTCATATCGCCATTAGGAGTAAAAGCAAAAATTTCTTCGTCGTATAAGTTTAATTTAAAATCATCAATAAAGTCTAATGCATCTGCATCATGATTTTCTAACAATTCTCTAATCTGATTAATCCAAATATCAAATTGACTTTCTTTTCCTCCCTCTTTATATTTCCAATGAGCTGCAAATCCTTTTTCTGCAATTTCATCCATTCTTTTGGTACGAATTTGCACCTCAACCCATTTCCCTGTAGGGCTCATTACTGTTGTATGCAAAGACTCATAACCGTTTGCTTTTGGTGCCGAAACCCAATCACGAAGCCTATCTATGTTAGGTTGGTAAAAATCGGTAACTACTGAGTATGCCCTCCAACAATCTGTTTTTTCGTTTTGTTGTTCAGTATCAATTATTATTCTAATAGCAAATAAGTCATAAACCTCCTCAAAAGGAACATTTTTAGAGTGCATTTTATTCCATATAGAATAAATAGACTTTGGACGACCTTTCACCTCAAAATTCATCCCTATTTGTTCTAGAGCGTTTTTTATTGGTAAAGAAAATTTATTGATAAATCTTGTTCTAACTTCTTGTGTTTTCTCAAGCTTGCTAACAATTTCTTCGTAAGCTTCAGGTTCTTTTATTTTTAGACATAAGTCTTCTAACTCTGTTTTTATAGCATGTAACCCTAATCGATGAGCCATTGGAGCATATAAAAAGAGTGTTTCAGAAGCAATCTTTAGCTGCTTTTCTCTTTTCATTGAGCCAAGAGTTCGCATATTATGCAACCTATCAGCTAATTTTATTAAAATCACCCTTACATCTTCTGAAAGGGTTAATAATATTTTACGAAAATTTTCAGCTTGAATTGAAACATTATAATCAACAACGTCTGAAATTTTGGTTAACCCATCAATTATTTGAGCTTCCTTAGCTCCAAACATTGTTTCAATATCTTCTAAAGTAATGTCAGTATCTTCTACAGTATCATGCAAAAGTGCACAGATAATTGAAGTTGCACCCAAGCCTATTTCTTCACCACAAATTTGCGCTACTGCAATAGGATGAAAAATATAAGGCTCACCTGATTTTCTCCTAACATCTTTATGAGCATCAGAAGCAACAGTAAAAGCTTTACGAACCCTATCTAAAGTCTCTTCGTCTTTCTTACAATGAGGCGACATCGCCAACATATTTTCGTAAGCTTTTTCTATTTCTTGCTTTTCTTTTTCTAAGTCTATCGACATATTTCTATACTCTTTCTATAATTGTAGCATATCCTTGTCCTACACCAATACACATAGTTACTAAGGCGTATTTTTTATTTTGTTTTTGCAATTCTATTGCTGCACTTTGCAAAATTCTTGATCCAGTCATTCCAAGTGGGTGCCCAATAGCAATTGCTCCACCATTAGGGTTTATTCTTGGGTCATTATCAGCCAAGCCCATTTTACGAGTACATGCCAACGCTTGCGCTGCAAAAGCTTCGTTCAGCTCAATTACATCCATATCATCTAATGTTAAGCCTGCTCTTTTTAATGCCTTTTCTGAAGCATAAACAGGCCCAATTCCCATAATACGAGGCTCAACTCCAGCAATTGCACTCGAAACTATTTTTGCAATTGGTGTTAAATTATAACGACTTGCAGCTTCGCCAGATGCAATTAACATTGCTGCAGCTCCATCATTTAAACCTGAGGCATTTCCAGCAGTCACACTCCCTCCTTCTGCTTTAAAAGCAGGACGAAGTTTTTGTAAAATATCTATTGTTGTAGTTGGTTTTATAAACTCATCTTTATCAAAGATTAAATCGTCTTTTTTACGCTGTGGAATATGAACTGGAACAATCTCCTCTCCTAACCTTCCTTTTTTTTGTGCTTCCGTTGCTTTCATTTGGCTCCAAAACGAAAATTGATCCTGATCTTCTCTGCTTATACCATACATTTCTACTAAATTCTCAGCTGTTTCACCCATTCCATGCACACCGTACATTTCTTTCATTTTAGGATTAATAAAACGCCATCCAAAACTTGAATCGTACATTTTAGCATCTGTTCCAAATGGCTTTGCAGACTTAGAAATTACATAAGGTCCTCTCGACATATTTTCAACACCACCAGTAACATAGATATCTCCATCACCCAACATTATTGCTCTAGAAGCATTAATTGCAGAAGCCATACCAGAAGAACATAAACGATTTACGGTTTCGCCACCTACTTGCCAAGGCAAGCCTGCTAATAAACCTGCCATACGAGCAATGTTTCTATTGTCTTCTCCAGCTTGGTTGGCACAACCAAAAATTACATCTTCAATTTCTTCAGTAACCAAACTCGGATTTCTTTTTATCAATTCTTGTATAGGAATTGCTGCTAAATCGTCTGTTCTTACTGCTGATAATGTTCCTCCAAAACTTCCTATTGGTGTTCTAATCGCATCTATGATAAAGGCTTCTTTCATTTCTTTTATTTTGAGATATTGTTGTTAATCAAAGGTAAGAAAATCACTCAAGAAACAAACGCTTTTAAAGCTTTTATCGTTGCCTCTTCATCTTCGTAAAAACCAGCGTGCCCAACATTTTCAAATAAGACATAACTCCCTTTTTCTGGCAAATTAGCTTGTGCAATTAAATCTTCGTATGGTAAAATATTGTCGTGTTTACCAATAATATAAAGAACAGGATATGGTGCAAAATTTAAAATTATCTCTCTATCCAATCTCACTTTCATTCCTTCTAAAGCAGCTACTACGCCTTGTTTTGATGTTGCTAGAGCTATTTTTTTTATTTGAGAAATTCCTCTTTTAAAAGGCTTGTAGTTAGTATTGAACAAATTAGGTATTGCTTCATTTACAAACAAGTTTTTATTTTTCTTCACCACTTTTATAGCCCTATCCCTATCTTTCTTTTTTTCATCACTGTCTGCTCGTGCAGAAGAATGAAACATACATAACCCTTTTAAATTATCGGGATTTTTTTCAGCGTAAGCTAAACTTACATACCCCCCAAGCGAATGACCTACAAAATAAGCTTTTCGAATTTTTAAATGTTTTAAAACGGCATCAACTGCTTCTGCCATTTCTTCCATTGTATGCACGTAGCTCAAACAGTCGGTAGCTCCATGACCTAATAAATCAATAGTAATAACTCTGGTTGTTGAATTTGCTAACTGCTTTACACAAGACTTCCAAATGGACTTATCTTCTAAAAACCCATGTAAAAAAACAACAGCCTTACCTTTTCCATTATCCGTAAAGCTGATGTTAATATTTTTAAATTGTATGCTTTCTTGCTTCACTTACTATCTACTCATTAAAGCTTCTATTTCATCAGCTTCTAAAGGAATGTTAGCCATTAAATCATGTGGGCCATTATTGGTAATTAACACATCATTTTCTAATCTTATTCCTAAATTTTCTTCTGGAATGTAAATTCCTGGCTCAACTGTTAAAACCATACCAACCTCAAAAGGACGATTACGCTCTTCAACATCATGCACATCTAATCCCATATGATGTGACGTTCCGTGCATAAAATATTTTTTATAAAGTGGATTATTTGGGTCTTGATTAGCAACTGCCGTAGCATCCAACAAGCCTAACCCGATCAATTCTTTTTCCATTAACTTCCCAACTTCTGCATGATACTCTTCATGTAAAGTTCCTGGAACCAGCATAGCTGTTGCAGCTTTCATTACTCTTAAAACTGCATTATAAACATCTTTTTGTCTAGCTGTAAATTTACCACTAACTGGAACACATCTTGTCATATCAGAAGCATAGTTCCCATATTCAGCACCCACATCTAAAAGAATTACATCTCCTGCTTTACATTCTTTATTATTTTCAACATAATGCAACACACATGCACTTGCTCCAGATGCTATAATCGGTTCATAAGCATAACCTCTTGATCGGTTCATTAAAAACTCGTGAGCTAATTCAGCCTCAATTTCGTACTCCATTACTCCAGGTTTAACAAACCCTAACAACCTTCTAAATCCTTTTTCTGTAATGTTACAAGCATGTTGTATCGTATCAATTTCTAATTGCGATTTAATTGGTCTTAACTTTCTCATTATAGGAGCTAATCTTTCGTATTCATGCAAAGGGTATTTTGTTTTACATGATTTTCTAAATCGATCATCACGAGTTTCAACAGTAGTAATAGCTCTTAAATGTTCATTTTGATTTAAATAAACATGCTCTGCTTCAGTCATTAAAGAATGAAATACTTGATCGAACTGAGAAGTCCAATAAATAGTTTGAATCCCTGATTGATTGGTAGCTTGCTCCTTCGTTAATTTTGCGCCTTCCCAAATTGCAATTAATTCACTTGTTTCTTTAACAAATAATATCTCTCTATGCTTTGGGTTTACCGCATCAGGGAATATGACTAAAATAGACTCTTCTTGATCAACTCCGCTTAAATACAATAAATCATTATTTTGACGAAAAGGCATCAAACCATCAGCATTTGTAGGCATTAAATCGTTAGAATTAAAGACTGCAACAGATTTTGGCTTTAAATATTTTACAAAATTAGCTCTATTTTTAATGTATAGTGATTGATCGATTGGTGTATACTTCATGATATTTTTATTTTGGTCAAACAAATGTAATTAATCCTTATAGGTTTTAGAATTGAAGCATTAAAAATAAAATATTTAATTTAAGCGCCTAACTAAAACGATAAACAATGCTTAAAGAATTCAAACAATTTATTAGCAAAGGTAATGTAATGGAAATGGCTGTAGGTTTAATTATGGCTACTTACTTTGGTGCTATTATTAAATCTTTGGTAAATGACATCTTAATGCCACCACTTGGTAAAGTAATGGGTGGAGTTGATTTTGCTGAACTAAAATTAGTTATTCAAGATGCAGTACCTGCTGTAATGGATGGTGAAAATACAGTAACAGAAGCTGTGGCTGAAGTTGCAATTATGTATGGTAATTTTATCAACACAATAATAACTTTTATAATTGTTGCCTTTTGTATTTTTATGGTAGTTAAAGCTTACAATAAAATGAAAGAAAAAATGGAGAAGAAAGAAGAGGAAGCTCCAGCGGCTCCTCCTGCTCCGTCTAAAGAAGAAGTATTGTTAACTGAAATTAGAGATTTATTGAAAAAATAAATTCTCAAGAAAATAAAAAAAGAGCTACTCATTGAGTAGCTCTTTTTTTATTCTAAGCATCTTCGTTTTCATCTATATCTACATAAAATTTATGGTCTAACTCTGTTGATGAAGCATCCCCAACATTTATCCTTAAAATATCATCTTCAGTGCTACCACTAAATATCAAGCCCAACATCATCACTAAATTAGTACCTATAATCACCCACGCTAAAATGGCTTCATCAAAAGGTACAACATCATAATGCTCAACAATTTTATTAAACAACAATATAGTTACCAAACCTCTAGGTGCAATTAACATCTGTGGGAAAATAGTACTTTTTAAAAACACTTTTAAATTTAAAGCTCTTGTAAAAAAAATCACTCCCATTATTAACGCAGAAATAACTATTGCTTCATAATGAAACAACCCTTTTAAGTTCATAGTTAATCCAAAAACCACAAAGAAAAATGTTCGAATTAAAAACGAAGTTTCATTTGTAATGATTACAAACTCTTGCCTCACCTCTTTTACTTTTTCATGATTAACGAAGCCTTTCAATTTCCATCTAAAAAAAGCATGAGTATTATTTAAAACTAATCCAAAAATCAAAATAATAAGCAAAGCGGAGTAATGAAAGTATTCACCAACAGAATAAAGCAATGCCAAAATTGATAAAAACAAGAAAAATTTAATCTCAGTTTTTATCTTATGAAATACATAAACCAATATATAACTCATCAATATTGAAACTCCAACAGATATTACAATGTTCCATGAAATAGCTTCAAAATAAGACTGTCCTGATTGAGGTTCTTTTATCCAAAAAGCAAATAGCATAATTCCAAAAATATCAGACAAAGTAGCCTCCAATATCATAAACTCTTTTTTAGCTGGTATTAACGTATGTACACTTGGAATAACAATCGCACTACTAACAACAGATAAAGGAATTGCATATAAAAATGCATCTATAAAATCGACTTCCAAAAAGAAAAAAATTATTCCTGATATTAAAGAATTAGTAATTCCTAAGATTAATACTGAAGTAGCAAAAGCAGCTAGTATTGTTCTAATTTTATTACGATGGAGTTTTATATCTAAAGCTCCCTCTAGCACAATCATCATTAACCCAACAACTCCAAGAAGACTTAAATATTGACTTAAATCTGGAATATTTACACCTACGGACTTTAATAAAAATTGAATTGCAACGCCTGTCCCTATCAGAAAAATGACCGATGGAATTTTAGTCCATTTTGATATTTGCGTAAACAGATATGAAAATACAATTAGTAAGCTTGATAATATTACAATTACGTATGGGTTTTCCATTATTTTAAAATGAGTTTGTACAAAATAAAGTTTTATTTAGCCAACTTTAGCTTATAGATTATTTCTTTATAATCTAACCATAATTTGCCAATAATCGAAATAAACTTGATAAATACTGATAACTCGATTTATTTAGCCTACATTTGTAGAATATTATAATTAAATAAATTTTTTAAAATGAACAAAGGAACAGTAAAGTTCTTTAATGACACTAAAGGTTTTGGTTTCATTACAGAAGACGACAACAACAAAGAACATTTCGTACACATCTCAGGATTAATTGATGAAATTAGAGAAGGTGACGCAGTTGAGTTTGAATTACAAGAAGGTAAAAAAGGATTAAATGCAGTAAATGTTAAAGTAATTTAATATTCGCTTTTTATAACTTATTTGCAAAAAGCCTCAACTTAGTTGAGGCTTTTTTTTATTTCATATTTTTATAATAGTTTATTAATTACAGCGTTTACTTAACTATGAAAAAAATAACTCATTTAATTTTATTACTAAGTGTTTTTACAACACTAAACAGTTGCAAAAAAGATGTTGAAGAGTTAAAAACTAATGTAGTCGAAAATAAAGTTCATCGCTACAATGTAACTTTTCAAATTAATTGGAACAGCCAAGACTTCCCTACTGACTATCCTAGCAATGATCATTTTTCTAAACTAATTGGTTGGAGTCATATACCCAATAACAATTTTTTTAAAGTTGGAACAATTGCTTCTCAGGGTATTGAAGACATGGCAGAACTAGGAGCAACAACTCCACTTGACAATGATTTAGCAACTAAAATAGCTAACAAAGAAGGCCTTGCCTATTACATTGGCGAAAACTTAAGTTCTGGTGTTGGAACCATATCTCAAACCATAGAAGTTACTAAGGAATTTTCAGCTGTCACACTTGTTACTATGTTAGCTCCTAGCCCAGATTGGTATTTAGGAGTGATTGACATCAACCTTCTTAAAGATGGAGGTTTTGTAGCTCAAAAAACTGTAGATGGTTTAATTTATGATGCTGGAACAGATGATGGAACAACTTATTCATCTCCTAATTCTGATAGTTCACCAAAACAACCTATCGCATTATTTGTAGATGCTCCCATTGGAAACGGAACTACCGTTTCTCCTGCTATAGCTAGGGTAACTTTTACTAAATTATAACTTACAGCTTTTATGAAATTATTTTCAACCGCTATCCTTTTCATTGTTTTAACACTTACAACAAATGCTCAAACCATTTATTCTAAAGCATTTGGAAATCCCGAGAACAAAGCTGTAATATTTTTGCATGGCGGTCCTGGTTATAATAGCTCTACTTTCGAATTTACTACTGCACAGCAATTAGCCGATGCTGGTTTTTATGTAATTACTTACGACAGAAGAGGCGAAGGTCGCTCGGTTGACCCTAAAGCCAAATACACTTTTCAGGAAACATTTGACGACCTCAGCAGTTTGTACAAAAAATACGAAATTAAACAAGCCACACTTATTGGTCATAGTTTTGGCGGAATAGTAGCAACTTTATATGCTAAAAAACAAGCAAAAAATGTAGCTAATATTATCTTAGTTGGAGCTCCTGTTTCTTTGCAAAATACCTTTAAAACGATTATTAAAACCAGCAAAGAAATTTACACTGCTAAAAACGACAATGTAAACCTTAACTACATTTCCATGCTTGAAAATATGGATACAACCTCAATAGAATACAGTTCTTATAGTTTTATGCATGCCATGCAAAATGGTTTTTATACGCCTAAAGAAATAAGTGATGAAGCCAAAAATATTTATGCTGAATTTGGAACCAATGAAGAATTAAAAAAATACGGTTCACAAATGGGTTATGAAGCTCCGCAAGGTTTTTGGCAAAACGAAAATTATACAACCATAGATTTAAAACCCAGTCTAAAATTATTGTTAGAAAAAGGATTTAACATTTATGGCATCTATGGTAAAGACGATGGCTTATATTCTGCTGAGCAAGTAGCTAATTTAAAAGAATTGATTGGTACAAATAAACTCCAATATTTAGACAATTGCTCGCACAGTGTTTTTATTGACCAACAATCTTTATTTATTGAAGCATTAAAAGACTGGTTAAAATAGTTTCCAATTAGTCTATTTCTGAGTCATCGAATATTTGCTCAATGGGCAATTCAAACAATTTCGATATTTTAAATGCCAAGGGTAAGCTAGGGTCGAACTTGCCCTTTTCTATGGCATTTATCGTTTGCCGAGAAACCATCAATGAATCTGCCAAATCTGCCTGCGTCATGTCTCTTTCTGCACGAAGTACTTTTAGTTTGTTTTTCATGCGTAACGTTTTTTACCAACTACTAAAGCAATCATATACGAAACACTAATTAAAATCACTAAAAAACCAATTTCCGCATCTCCCGAAATCACATTGGCATTATCCATAGTCGAATAACTCAGCCCTCCCACAATTCCTACACCCAATGCAATCCCCATTGCATCCAATTGAATTTTTTGTTGAAGCTCATCCAATACACTAATATGTTTGATATTTGCCCAAATCATTCCAGCTCCCAAAGCCGTATTTAGTAAAATGGCAAGCATACTCCAAGTAGTGTTTAGCTCCCAAAGGAATTTAGGTCCAAAAGTGGCGAATGCCATAGAGCTTACCCATAATAGGGTCCAAAGCGCTAAATTTTTAGTCGCTTTTTTTATTTTATCGCTACATTTTTCGTTTTTCATTTATCAACTGTATTTGATTGTTTGTAAAGTTTATTTGACACAAATATACACCTATTTTTCAAAATGACAAATAAACTTTACTTTTTATCAAGTAAACCATTCTTTTTTGATGTTTTCAGTTATATTCAGGAAAGTTCAAGGGGTTAATTAGCTACTGCACTTACTTCTGTAATCGGTTGCAACAAACTTATTGCAGCTTTAATTCCATTTACATTTTCAAAAACCAAACTCAACTTGTTGTTTTTTTCTTTCATTTTACAAACGTGAGGATTGCTTTGTACGTGTTTTAAAACGTTAGTAAATACTGCTGATTGGTAATAAAGCGAATCTTGATTAATAATAAAATAACCGATTAGTTTTTTCTGTTTCAACACCAACTTTTCAAATCCAATTTTTTGGGCAATCCATCGTAAACGAATGGCTTCAAATAAATCTTCTGTTTCTTTTGGCAATTCGCCAAAACGGTCAACCAAGTGTTTTTTATAGGTTTCTAAAGCTTCTTCGGTAGCTAAAGCATCTATGTTTCGGTAAACATTTAAGCGTTCGGCAATGTTGGTTAAATAACTATCTGGTATTAAAATTTCTAAATCGGTTTCTAACTGACAATCTTTCACAAAATCTTTAGTTGCTAATTCCTCAGCATACAAATCTTTAAACTCATTTTCTTTCAGTTCATCAATTGCTTCTTGCAATATTTTCTGATACATATCAAAACCAATATCCGAAATAAACCCACTTTGTTCTCCACCTAATAAATTACCAGCTCCACGGATATCTAAATCACGCAAAGCAATTTGAAAACCACTACCTAAATCAGAAAATTGCTCAATTGCTGTTAATCTTTTTCTAGCTTCTGGAGTTAACTCGTGCATACTAGGTGCCATTAAATAACAAAATGCTTTTTTGTTCGAACGCCCAACTCTACCTCTCATTTGGTGTAAATCGCTTAATCCAAAATGATTGGCATTGTTTATTATAATCGTATTTGCATTAGGTATATCTAAGCCCGATTCTATAATAGTTGTTGCAACTAGCACATCATACTCCCCATCTACAAAAGCCATCATTTTTTGCTCTAACTCATCTCCTTTCATTTGTCCGTGAGCAATTAATACACTCACATCTGGGCAAAGTCTTGAAATCATTCCTGCAACTTCTTGTATGTTTTCTACTCGATTATTGATAAAAAACACTTGTCCACCTCTACTTACTTCATAACTTATAGCATCACGTATAACCTCTTCATTAAACACCTGCAAACGAGTTTCTACTGGTTGTCTGTTTGGTGGTGGTGTAGTAATGTTTGATAAATCTCTAGCAGCCATTAACGAAAACTGAAGCGTTCTTGGTATTGGTGTTGCTGTTAACGTTAATGTATCAACATTAGCTTTTAACAATTTTAGTTTATCTTTTACTGCTACGCCAAACTTCTGTTCTTCATCTATAATTAACAAACCTAAATCTAAAAACTTAACATCTTTCCCAACTATTCGATGTGTTCCAATTAAAATATCTACCTCACCATTTGCTACTTTGGCTATGGTTTCTTTTTGCTGTTTTGGAGTTTTAAAACGATTAATATAATCTACCGTACAAGGAAAATCTTTTAAACGCTTTTTAAAGGTTTTATAATGCTGTAAAGCTAAAATAGTTGTAGGAACTAAAATAGCTACTTGCTTACTGTCTGCTACAGCTTTAAATGCAGCTCGTATTGCTATTTCTGTTTTACCAAAACCAACATCTCCACACACCAACCTATCCATTGGCGATTCAGCTTCCATGTCTTTTTTCACATCTATAGTTGCTGAAAGTTGGTCTGGTGTATCCTCATATACAAATGAAGCCTCTAATTCATTTTGTAGGTATGTATCAGGAGAAAACTGAAAGCCTTTGTTTGCTTTACGCTTGGCATATAATTTTATTAAATCAAAAGCTACTTCTTTAATTTTAGATTTTGCTTTTTGCTTCGTTTTTTGCCATGTATTAGAACCTAGTCGATGTACTTTAGGTGGTGTTCCATCCTTACCAACAAACTTGGTTATTTTATGTAATGAATGAATATTTACATAAAGCAAATCGTTATCAGAATAGATAATACGAATGGCTTCTTGCATTTTTCCATTCACATCAATTTTCTCTAATCCCGAAAATCGTCCAACACCGTGATCGATGTGTGTTATAAAATCGCCAGGCGACAAGCCATGAAGTTCTTTTAATGTAAGTGCTTCATTCTTTTTATTGTAAGCATCTTTTAATTTAAATCGTTGATAACGATTAAATATTTGGTGATCGGTATAACAACTAAGTTTTAAATCCTCATCTAAAAAACCTTCATGCAAGGGTAGCAAAATAGAACTTACAGCTAGCTCTTTGCCTATGTCTTCGAATATTGCTTCTAAACGCTCAACTTGTTTAGTATTATCAGATAAGATGATGTTTGTAAAACCATCTTCTTTTTTTGCTTGAATATCATCGTGAAGCAAGGTAAAGTTTTTATTAAAACTTGGTTGTGGTTTTTGATGATATACAATCGTTAAATCTGATTTGGTATAAAACTGCGTTCCAAATTCAATAATATTTTTTTGTACTATCTCCCTTAAAAAACTTTCTTTATCAGAAAATATTTCTTCAGGTTTTAAATGTTGTAAAGGAGAATTTTCAACTTCTTTATAAGCGGTTAAAGCTTTATCAAAGTCTTTTTGAATTTGGTTAGCCGTTAGTTGAATATCTTTACACCACAACACCGTATTTTTAGGCATAAAATCCAAAAAGCTTTCTCTACTTTCTTTTAATAATGTAGTTTGAACATTTGGAATAATCGCTAATCGCTTATAAGTTTGAATACTTAATTGAGAAACTGGATCGAAAGTTCTTATTGATTCCACCTCATCTCCAAAAAACTCTATTCGATAAGGATTATCATTACTAAACGAGAAAACATCTACTATTCCACCTCGAATGGCAAATTGACCAGGTTCAACCACAAAATCTTCTCGTTCAAAACCGTATTCAAATAATACATCATTTATAAACTCAATCGAAAGTTCATCTCCCTCGTTAATTCTAAACGTATTTTGTTCTAAATTCTTTTTAGTTACTACTTTTTCCGATAACGCATCAGGAAATGTCACTATGATTTTAGTGCTACTTTTCTTGGTTAAAGCATTTAAAACCTCAGCTCTTAATAAAATATTGGCATTATCCGTTTCTTCTATTTGATAGGCTACCTTATATGATGCCGGAAAAAATAACACCTTTTCCTCTCCAACAATATGCTCTAAATCATTATAAAAATAAGCCGCTTCTTCTTTATCATTTAAAATGAATAATTGATTGACTGGGAAATTATGATATAAAGCATTACCTACAAAAGCAGGAGAAGAACCAACCATTCCTTGCAAGTGAATATGCGACAACTCATTATTTTGAAGTTGACTAACAATTAATTCGGTGTGCTTTGCTTTATTAAAAAGTGCTTTTAACTCAGGAATATTCATTACAGCGAAATTAATATTTAATCAGTTTGTATGAAATGAGTTATGGATATTTTAATTTAAGTTTCTACTTTAGCTAAAAAATTACTTAATGAATAAATTCCTTCTTATTTTACTGCTATGCCTTATTGCAATAAAAAGCTTCGCTGGGTCTGACAGTACCGAGGTTAAAGCTAGGAAATTAACTTATTCCGATTTTTTAGGAAAATATTCTATAAACGATACTTCTGCTGCTGTTATCGAAATCTTTTTTGATAAAAAAGATAATAATGCAAAAGGTGAAATGTCATTTTTACCCATTACTGCTGGTGTCTTTTTAATTTTTCCTGTAATTGGAGCTGGGCTATCAGTTGTTAGCATTCCTATGTTTTTACATGGCTCTTATACATTAATTAAGTATAGAAAAAAGAAATTAGTAAATGTGTTAACCGAATATCGAAATACAGGAGAATTACCAAAAGGACTCAGGAAAAAAGTAACAAAATCGATAACCTACGAACAGTATAATTATGAATAAAAAAAGCCAAACATATAAGTTTGGCTTTTTTACTTACTATCTATAAAAATTAATTTACTCTGCTAAAACAATAATTTTATTGTTATTCATTTCAATAACGCCACCTTTCACATCAAATGACTTTTCACTATTGTCTTTTTCAAACACTTTAATTGTTCCAACTTTTAATGTTGAAATTATTGGAGCGTGATTTTCTAACAAACCAAATGAACCATCAGAACCAGGTAAGTTTACCGCAGTTACATCTCCACTGTAAATTTTCTTTTCTGGTGTTATTATTTCTAATTGCATTGTATAAATTTTTTAAATTAAAAGGATATTAAACTTCAGCAAGCATTTTTTGTCCTTTCTCAATAGCTTCTTCAATAGAACCTACTAAGTTAAATGCTGCCTCAGGATATTGATCAACTTCTCCATCCATAATCATGTTAAACCCTTTAATTGTATCTTCAATTGATACTAACACACCTTTTAATCCAGTAAACTGCTCAGCTACGTGGAAAGGTTGTGATAAGAAACGTTGAACACGTCTTGCTCTATGTACAGTCAATTTATCTTCTTCAGATAATTCATCCATACCTAAAATTGCAATAATGTCTTGTAACTCTTTGTATCGTTGTAAAGTTTCTTTAACTCTTTGAGCTGTATCATAATGTTCATGACCAACTACATCTGGAGATAAAATTCTTGAAGTAGAATCCAATGGATCAACCGCTGGATAAATACCTAACTCTGCAATTTTACGAGAAAGTACAGTCGTGGCATCTAAGTGAGCAAACGTTGTAGCTGGAGCTGGATCCGTTAAATCATCCGCAGGAACATATACTGCTTGTACAGATGTAATTGAACCAGATTTAGTTGAAGTAATACGCTCTTGCATTGCTCCCATTTCAGAAGCTAATGTAGGTTGGTAACCTACCGCAGAAGGCATACGCCCTAATAATGCTGATACTTCAGAACCTGCTTGTGTAAATCTAAAGATATTATCAATAAAGAATAAGATATCTTTCCCTTTACCATCTCCTTCACCATCTCTAAAATATTCAGCTAATGTTAATCCAGATAAAGCAACTCTTGCTCTTGCTCCTGGAGGCTCATTCATTTGTCCGAAAACTAATGTTGCCATCGATTCTGATAGACCTTCTTTATCTACTTTAGATAAATCCCATCCACCTTGTGACATCGATTCTTCAAATTCTTTACCATATTTAATTACACCAGACTCAATCATCTCTCTCAACAAGTCATTCCCTTCTCTTGTTCTCTCTCCTACTCCAGCAAATACAGATAATCCTGAGTGACCTTTAGCAATGTTATTAATTAATTCCATAATTAATACCGTTTTACCAACACCAGCACCACCAAACAAACCAATTTTACCACCTTTAGAATAAGGCTCAATTAAATCGATTACTTTAATACCTGTAAATAAAACTTCAGTAGAAGTTGTTAAGTCTTCAAACTTAGGTGGATCTCTGTGAATAGCGTAACCACCTTCTTTAGAAACCTCTCCAATACCGTCAATAGCCTCTCCGATTACATTGAATAAACGACCTCTAATTTGATCTCCTTTAGGCATAATAATTGGCTCTCCTGTAGCAATTACATCCATCCCCCTTCTTAATCCATCACTAGCATCCATTGCTATGGCTCTTACCACATCTTCTCCAACATGTTGTTGACATTCAAGAACAATTTTTTGTCCGTTATCTTTCGTTATAATCAACGCATCTAAAATATCAGGTAGTTGATCAGCGTTTTCAAAACTAACGTCGATTACTGGCCCGATTATTTGAGTTATTTTTCCGGTCTTGTTTGACATCTTTTTAAGATTTTATATTTAAGTATTTTAATGTCTTTTTATCGGCTGCAAAAGTAGTATAATTTATCGATAAAAAACAAAGGTTTTATTAATATATTTTTTTCTATGTTGAGTTGAATTAAATATAGATATTTGTAGCCCTTAAAGTAATTGAATTTATAATTTTTAAACACACTTATTTTCAAGTGAAAATTTATTACAACATTGACGAATTTAAAGCTACAAATAAATCGGTAACTACTACTGGAACATTTGATGGCGTTCATCTTGGACACAATGTTATTTTAAACAAACTAAAACAAGCTGCTCAAAATTTTGGAGGTGAAACAGTTCTCTTAACTTTTTTTCCTCATCCAAGAATGGTTTTACAACCAGAAAACACCGATTTAAGATTATTAAACACAATTGACGAACGAATTGAATTATTAAAAAAATCAGGTATTGATCATTTAATCATCCATCCTTTTTCGAAAGAATTTTCTCGATTAAGTTCTATTGAGTTTGTTAGAGATATTCTTGTTTCTAAATTAAATACTCACAAATTAGTTATTGGTTACGACCACCACTTTGGACGAAACAGAGAAGGTTCTTTTATACATTTAAAAGAATTTGGTCCTTTATACGGATTTGAAGTTGAAGAAATTCCAGCTCAAGATATTGAGCAAATAAACATTAGCTCTACTAAAGTTAGAAACTCCTTAAACAATGGAAATATTAAAGCTGCTAATCAGTTTTTAGGGTACCATTATTTTATAAAGGGTACGGTTGTTGAAGGAGAAAAAATTGGTAGAGAAATCGGATTTCCTACTGCAAATATTAAAGTTAAAGAATGGTATAAGCTTATTCCTGCAAACGGTGTTTATGCTGTAAACATTATTCTTAACAAGATAAAATACAACGGAATGCTTAATATTGGTAATCGTCCTACTTTAAACGGCAACGACATTACTATTGAGGTAAATATTTTTAACTTTAATGCTAACATATATAATAATGAAATTAGAATTGAGTTTATTGATCGTATTAGAGATGAACAGAAATTTGATAAACTTGATGAATTAAAACAACAACTTGAAATTGACAAAAAAACTTCTGTACAGCTTCTTAGCTAAAATTTTACCTGCTTTTATTTTTATTTCTATTAGCTTAGAGGTTAATGCCCAAGCTTTTGAAAAAGAAGCTTTAGATACAATTAAAGAACTCACATTAGAACAAGCTTTAAAAATAGACCCTTTAAAAGTTTATAAGCTTTCTTTAAAAAAAATGAAGCTAAATGAATTGCCTGAAGAAATCTATAATTTTAAAAATTTACAAGCCTTAGATGCTAGTCGAAATAAATTGATTTATTTTCCTCGTAAAATTTCAATCTTTCCACATCTTCAAGAATTAAATTTCTCTAACAACAAAATCCCTTCAATACCTGAAGAATTAGGACTGTTAACTGAATTAAAAACACTAATTCTTAACCAAAATGAACTAACCTCTTTACCTTCAGAAATTAGTAATTTAAAAAAATTAACTTTTTTAGATGTTTGGGGAAATGATATTGGTTTTTTACCTGCAGAAATTGAACTATTAAGCGGATCGCTTAAAGAAATTGACATGAGGGTTATCTTAATGAGTCCTGAAGAGCATAAAAAAATTAAAGAATTATTGCCCGAAACAAAAATTCATTTTTCGAAATCGTGTAATTGTGGTTTCTAAAACTATATAATTACATTTGTGCAAAACCAACTAAAAAAGGTCTTATTCCGTATATTGAATTGATGAACAAAACCTATCTAATTTTAACACTTTTAATTGCTATGCTTTTAGGTGAAAACCTTCAAGCTCAAGATAAATTATTATTCTTAAATGGCAAAGAAGTTGAAGGCTCAATACTTTCTAAAAACAATTACGAACTTACTTTTAAAGACACCAAAAACAAAGAATTTACAGTTGACACTTATCGCTTATTTTCTTACAACCAAAACAATACCGAAAATGTAATCTACAAATTTGACACTTTAGAAGGAAATTTTTTAAAAGTTGAAGATATGAAAATGTTTGTTTATGGTGAGCGTGGAGCCTACGAATCATTTTCTTCACCCGTAGCCAACATTACTGGATTAATTATTGGTGGCGCTGCCGGATATTTAATGCAAAAAGATCAATCCTTTATTTATGTTACTGCTCCATTAGTTTACACAACACTTACCCTTCCTTTTCCTACTCGGTTAAAACAAAAAAAACTAACTAATACCGATCACATTAAAGATGATGAATACTTAAGAGGCTACGAAAGGGTAGCGAGAAGCAAACGAACTCAAAACGCACTAAAAAGCAGTATAATTGGAACTGCTGCTGGCTTCTTAGTTGGATTAATTATTAACTAGCAACTTTATTTTTGAGAGCTTTAATTTTTTTAATTCGTTCTGTAATATATAGCAACATCTTTGTTTCATTATGCGTAACACTTCTTACTCATCAATCATATATATTATTAGAATTACCTCAAAAAAATAAATACTTCCTACTAATATTTGTTTTTTGCGCAACTTATTTCACATATAATATTCAACGAATTTTACGAATAAATTACAGTGAGCTTTTAGGTAAACAGATTGGGATAAGATTAAGTTGGATAGTACGCAACAGAAAAATCCTGCTCCTAACATCTATTTTAGCAAGTATAACATGCATAATAATGCTATTCTTCTTGTCCTTTCAACTATTAAAATTTATAGCTCCGTTAGCATTTTTATCTATTTTTTATGTTGTTCCGTTTTTTAACCTTAATGGAAAAAAAATTGCTTTGAGAAACTACCCTTACATTAAAATAATAATAATTGCTATCGTTTGGTCTTTTGTTACAACCGCTCTCCCCTTTTTAAACCACAGTAATGATATGTTTGATTACAATCAAAATTTTATATTATTAATTACCGAACAGTTTCTTTTTATTCTTGCGATTACATTGCCATTTGACATCAGAGATTTAAGATATGATTTAGCTGCAAATGTTAAAACAATTCCTGCTAAAATTGGCGTAAAAAAAACAATTGTACTTTCTGAGCTTTTATTAGTTGTGTTTATGATTTTAAAATACTACCAATTAAATTTAAATCATATTTCTTACGAGCAATTTACAGCCACAAGTATTGCCCTTTTTATTACAGGAATATTGATAGCGTTTTCTTCACCAAAACGACCAGAATTATTCTTTTCTGGACTAATTGAAGGGACAATGGTATTGATGTATCTAGCTGTATTAATATTTGAATACTAGTCTATTTTTTCTTGTGTCTTTTCTCGTTTCTTTTTGTAAATTTTAATACCCATCATTAATAAAACAGAAAACAACAACAAACCTACAACTCCCCAAACCCAGCCAATATTATTTTTTAAAACCACCAAAAACACAATTGCAAAAAGCAAAACAGTAGCAACTTCATTCCATATTCGAAGTTTAAATGATGAATATTTAATTTGATTATTTTGAAGCTGTACAAATATTCGATGACATAAAAAATGATACACATAAAGAGCTACAACAAAAGTTAGTTTAATATGCATCCATGGACTTAAAAGATATGACTTACCTACTTCTGTTCCAAACAGCAACCAAAAGGCAAAAATTGCAGTAATAATTGCTGATGGCCAAGTAATTCCATACCACAAACGCTTACTCATTAACTTATATTGCTTTTGTAAAACAACCTTAGCATTCTCCTCTTCTCCTTCGGCTTCCACATGATATACAAATAGTCTAACTATGTAAAAAAGGCCTGCAAACCAGGTAACTACAAAAATGATGTGTAATGCTTTTAAATAAAAATAGTCCATAAGTAAATATTTACTCAACGAATTTATACATAAAAGTGCAATTGTAAGTACTTTTGTGAAATGCAAAAAAAAGGAGTTTTACTAGTCAATCTTGGAACACCTGACAGTCCATCTGTTAGTGATGTAAGAAAATATTTACGTGAATTTTTAATGGATAAATATGTAATTGATTTACCATACATTGCTCGTTGGTTATTAATTCATTTAATTATCTCGCCATTTAGAGGCCCTAAATCTGCTAAAATATACCAAGAATTATGGACGGAAAACGGCTCACCTTTATTTCATTACGGAAAGAAAGTTAAAGGTTTATTGCAAAATAAATTAGGAAACGATTATACTGTTGAACTTGCAATGCGTTACCAAAGCCCATCTATTAATAGTGTGCTAAAAAAATTAAAATCTCAAAACATTACAGATTTAGTCGTTATACCTCTATATCCTCAATATGCTTCATCAAGTACTAAATCAAGTATTGAAAAAGTAAAAGAAGAATTGAAAAAAATAAACTTTAACACAAAAGTTAGATTTGTTGAAAATTTTGTTTCAAATCCTAAATTTATTGAAGCTTTTGCTGAAAACGGACTAAAACACTGGAGTACTGGAAAATATGACAAGGTATTATTTAGTTATCATGGGATACCTGAACGCCACATTTTAAAAGACTGTGATAATGGACATTGTAAATTAGATGATAATTGTTGTTCAATATACTCTACTAAAAACACATTATGCTATAGAGCTCAATGTTATGAAACGACTCGCTTAATTGCCAAGGCAATGAATTTAAAAGAAGGAGAGTATCAAACAGCTTTTCAATCTCGTTTAGAAACTCGCGCACGTGATCCATGGTTAAAACCATACTCTGATATTGTAACTGCAGATTTTCCAAAAAACGGTATCAAGAGCGTTTTAGCTTTTTCTCCTTCATTTATTGCTGACTGCCTTGAAACAACTATTGAAGTTGGCGAAGAGTTTAAAGAAATTTTCCATGAGAATGGTGGCGAAAACTGGCAATTGGTAGAAAGTTTAAACGAAAGCCCATTATGGATTGAAGCTTTGGAGCAACTAGCTACCAAGTAATGTTTTTCTTCTTATCTAAGATATTATTTTTTCTAACTACTCCCATTGTATGGATTTTTGGATTGTTATTATGGGGAATTCTAACAAAAAAAGACATCCTTAAAAAAAGGCTACTTTGGGCTTCATTAATTTGCTTTTACTTTTTTTCAAATGCTTTTATTGCAGATGAATTTGTAAGAGCTTATGAAGATAGAAGTATAACTTATAGCGATATAACTAAAACCTACGATGTAGTAATTGTTCTAGGAGGATTTAGCAATTTTGATTCAAAACAAAACTTAATACAATTTCATTCAGCAACAGATAGGTTAATGGCAGGAATAAAACTTTATAAAACTGGTAAAGCAAAAAAAATAATGATAAGCAGTGGTTCTGGACAACTAATGAACCCCAACGAAAAAGAAGCTTTATTCATTAAATCTTATTTATTAGATATTGGCATACCTGAAAAAGATTTAATTATTGAAAGTGAATCGATAAACACCAGAGAAAATGCTGTATACAGTGCTAAAATTTTAAACAACGAATATAAAAATGGGAATTACCTGTTAGTAACATCTGCTTTCCACATGCCTAGAGCTAAAAGTTGTTTTACAAAAGTTGGATTATCTATCACCCCATTTAGTGTTGACCACCAATCTGGTCCCCGCAAATTTCTATTTGATCATTTGTTTATACCTGACTCAGATAGTCTAAGAAGATGGCAAATGCTAATTAAAGAATGGATTGGGTTTACGACTTATAAAATAATGGGCTACTGCTAAAAAATCACTTCTTTACGCGAGTGTAAACTACCACTTTTGTTTCAAAAAAATCTTCTGAAAAATAATTAGGTATTGGATATAACTCCACTTTTTTACCACTTTCAGCAATTTCCTCCGCCAAGTCTCCTCCTTTTAAAAAGAGTATTCCATTTTTAATATCATTAAAACTTTCGGGACTTAACTTTCCTTTTACCCAAGGAATAAAATTATTTATTCGAGTTACGGCTCGGGTTACTACAAAATCAAATTGGTCTTTTATTTCTTCTGCTCTGGCATGTTTTCCTTTTACATTCGTTAACCCAAGTCCTAAAGCAACTTCATTTACTACTTTAATCTTTTTACCGATAGAGTCAACTAACAAAAAATCGCACTCTGGATACAATATTGCTAATGGAATACCTGGAAACCCTCCACCCGTGCCTACATCTAAAATTTTAGTCCCTTTTTTAAAGTTCACTACTTTGGAAATGGCTAATGAATGTAGTACATGCTTCACATAAAGTTCATCAATATCTTTTCTAGAAACAACATTAATTTGAGCATTCCAAAACTTATATAATTCCTCTAGTTTTTCAAATTGAGCAATTTGCACTTCAGATAAATCTGGAAAATATTTTGTGATGTTTTTAATTGATGAACTCATAAAAGAGATAATCTTAAAAATTTCCTTTTTTATGCTGAATTAAGTTGTATAGCTGCTCTCTTGCTCTAAACAATTGAGCTTTAACAGTTCCTATAGGCAATTCTGTTTCTTCAGCAATTTCATCATACGACAACTCTCTAAAATAACGCAATACAATTAAATTCTTATAACGTGGTTTTAAGTGTTCCACAATTTCACGCATAATTCTAATCTTCTGCTTTCTAATAAATCGTTCTTCAGGATCTAAACGCTCATCTCTTATTTCAAAAGTTACTCCACCACCTTCTTCATCTCCAAATTCTTTATCAATAGAAAATGTTACCATTTTCTTTTTTCTGATAAAATCGATACAATTATTGGTTGCAATACGAAACAACCATGTACTAAAAGCATAGTTAGGAGTGTATTGATGTAATCGATTAAAAGCCTTTCCAAATGCCTCAATTGTTAAATCATCAGCATCGTCATTGTTCTTAACCATTTTCAACATCATAAAAAAGATAGCATCTCTATACTTTGTCATTAACTCAGCATAAGCTCTCTCATCTTGAGATTCACGAGCTCTAACAACCAAATCAAAATCTATTTGAGCTTTAGGTGATAAATTTGAGTTTAACTCCATTTAGTGTTCTTTTTTATAAAGTTTGAAATTAATAATAAAGGATTAAAAAACATGAAAAACAATTCTAAAATTGGAGCTAAAAACCATAAATCTTTGCTACCCAACCTTTTTTCTATTTTTATAAATATAAGCAATTGTATTAATAATCTAAGCAGGAATACCCCAACTATTAGATGAATAGAAATTTGTTGAATGACCAAGCTAATAAATAACAAGACAAAAATTAATAACGTAAGTGGATAAATGCTTAACATCAACTTATGTCCAAATTTGTAATATTTTCCAGTAGAAAAATGACGTTTTTTTTGCCTTAGCCATAATTTAAATGTTGCTTTTGGTACCGATACTGTATGGGCTTCTTCTTCAATTACAATTTGAGTGTTTTTAGAGTTAGCAACTTCATTTACAAACAAGTCATCATCTCCGGATAAAATATGCTGATGAGAAGAGAAGCCTTTAACTGAAAAAAACAACTCCTTGTTATAAGCTAAATTTCTTCCAACCCCCATATATGGCAATTTTAAAAGTGCAAAAGATAAATATTGAGTTGCCGTAAAAAGGGTATCAAAACGAATCAATTTATTTAATAAACCTTTTTGCTTTTCATAAGCGCCAAAACCTAGTATAATTTTTTTATTGGCAGCATATTCTGACATCAATTGAATCCATTTTTTTGAAGCAGGCTTGCAATCAGCATCAGTTAACAAAACATTATCGTATTGAGCAGCTTTTATCCCTAAGGTTAATGCAAATTTCTTGCTCCCATAAAAGCGGTCATTGTCTGGAACATTAACAACTTTTAAATGCTTAAACTGCATTGTATAGGCCTTCAATACATCTTCGGTATCATCTACAGAGTGGTCGTTAACAACAATTACTTCAAAATTTGGATAATCTTGATTTAAAAAGTCTGGTAAAAATTTTAATAAATTATCTCTCTCATTTTTAGCACAAATAATTACAGATATAGGCTCACTTTTATTTGAAGTTTCATTTTTATTTTTGAAAAATGCCAAGCGAGAAAAAATGAATAAATAAATCATTAATTGGATAAAAGCAATAATTAAAAACCCCAAAACTAAATAATCAAAAACATCATTAAACTCAATGAATAAGAAGTTATCGGAAAGGTTGTTAAACATTATTTCTTTTCAAATTAATTACTGCTTCAAAAGTAACCTCTTACTATTGGCTAAATAATTATCTTTGGCCAAGTTTTTAAACACAATTAGTTAATAACAATTGATTTTTCGCCCTAAAAAAGCTTTAATCAATTGGCAACCAAACAACATGGATTTTAAATTAGAAAAAAAAGATATTAATAGTAAAGCTCGTGCGGGAACAATCACAACTGCTCATGGAGAAATAAAAACACCCATTTTTATGCCTGTTGGAACAGCAGGAACTGTTAAGGGGGTTCATCAACATGAAATTAAAGACGATATTAAGGCGCAAATAATATTAGGCAATACTTACCATTTGTATCTACGTCCAAAGTTAGACATATTAAAATCGGCTGGAGGGCTACATAAATTTATAAACTGGGACAAACCAATTTTAACAGACAGTGGTGGCTACCAAGTTTATTCACTTTCGGGCAGAAGAAAAATTAAAGAAGAAGGCGCAACATTTTCTTCACATATTGATGGCTCAAAACATTTATTTACTCCAGAATATGTGATGGATATTCAGCGAACTATTGGCGCTGATATAATTATGGCTTTTGATGAGTGCACTCCTTATCCTTGCGATTACAAATACGCTAAAAACTCAATGCACATGACCCATCGTTGGTTAAAGCGTTGTTGTGAGCGTTTTGATTCAACAGAGCCACTATATGGTTATGACCAAACGTTGTTTCCTATTGTTCAAGGTAGTACCTACAAAGATTTAAGAAAGCAGTCTGCTGAAAAAATTGCAAGTTTTGAACGAGAAGGAAATGCTATTGGTGGGCTATCTGTTGGTGAACCTGATGATGAAATGTATGAAATGTGTGAAGTGGTTACCAACATTTTACCTGAAGACAAACCTCGCTACTTAATGGGAGTTGGAACACCTATTAATTTATTAGAAAACATTGCTTTAGGAATTGACATGTTTGATTGTGTAATGCCTACCCGAAATGCTAGAAATGGGATGTTATTTACCAGTCAAGGTACCATTAACATTAAAAATAAAAAATGGGAAAATGATCTTAGTCCTATAGACCCAGATGGCACAAGTTATGTTGACAGCTTTTACAGCAAAGCTTATTTACGTCATTTAATTATTTCGAAAGAAATTTTAGGTGCTCAAATTGCTACGATACACAATTTAGCTTTTTATTTGTGGCTAGTAACTGAAGCTAGAGAACAAATTTTAGCTGGAACATTTTATGACTGGAAAGCGAAAATGGTTAAACAATTAGGCCAAAAACTATAAGTTGAAAAAAATTGACCTATATATCATCAAAAAGTTTTTGGGGACATTCTTCTTCTCATTAATTCTTATAATTCCTGTAATCGTTGTATTCGATTTATCAGAAAAAATGAGAGATTTTATAGAGCGTAAAGCTCCTGTAAAAGCAATTATAGTTGATTATTACTTCAATTTTGTACCCTATTTGGTAAATCAGTTTAGCCCCCTTTTTATTTTTATTGCAGTAATTTTCTTTACTTCAAAAATGGCAAGCAACTCTGAAATTGTTGCAATACTTAGTGGTGGAGTTAGTTTTAAAAGGTTACTTCGCCCCTTCTTATTATCTGCCGGTGTGCTGGCAATTCTTTCTTTTTATTTAAATAATTTTTTAATTCCAGATGCGAATAAAGAACGTTTAGCATTCGAGGAAGTTTACTATCGAAATAAATTTAGAAACAATGCTCATAACATCCATTTACAAATTGATTCGAGCACTTATATTTATATGACTAATTATAATGTGGATTTAAACTTAGGGATTAATTTTTCAATCGAATCTTTTAAAGATGGAGAATTATCTTACAAATTACTTTCTGATAATGTAAGGTGGGATAGTGTTTCTAATCAGTGGCAAATTTCTAATTATGTAGAACGTCATATTAACGGGTTAAATGAAACTATAAATAAAGGATACACAAAAGACACCATACTTAATTTTAAACCCGAAGAATTTAGAAGAAGGGATAACTTTATTGAAACTAAAGACTTTTTTGCTCTAAACAAACTCATCGAAGAAGAAAAATTTAAAGGCTCTCGTTTTGCTGTAGATTGTGAAATTGAAAAGCAAAAACGAATGGCTTATCCATTCGCAACTTTTGTGCTCACAGTTATAGGTGTTTCATTATCGAGCCGTAAAGTAAGAGGCGGAATTGGGTTACATATTGGGATAGGATTATTAATAAGTTTTTCTTACATCTTATTTATGCAAGTATCCGCTACTTTTGCTAAAAATGCAGGTATGCCAGCCATGATTGCCGTCTGGATTCCTAATGTATTATACAGTGTGTTGGCTTTATACTTATTGAAAAAAGCTCCAAAGTAAGGTTATTCACTTCTTTCAAAAACACCATAAACAGCAGACCCACTTCCTGTCATTGAAGCGTATACGGCACCATTTTTATACATTTTTTCTTTCAATTCTTTAATTTCAGGATGATTCGGAAAAATAGACTCTTCAAAATCATTTTTAATCGTTTCTTTCCAGTTTTCAATAGGTGCTACTGCTATTAATGATTTAATGTTTTTAACGGGTTCTTTTGGGTGAATTCCTGCATAAGCTTCAGCTGTGCCGATATGTATGTTTGGATATTCTATTTTTATTTCAAAAGTTAATAAATCTAATTCTATATCCTTAAATTCATCCCCTTTATTAAAAGCAAAAACTGGTTTGTTTTTTATAAAAAAAGCACAATCACTCCCTAATTTTTGGGCATAAGAAATTAATTGTTCATCAGTTAATTTTAAATCAAATAAGTCATTTAATCCTTTTAGAGTAAATGCTGCATCAGCAGAACCTCCACCCAATCCAGCTCCAATAGGAATAACTTTTAGTAAGTAAATGTGTACAGGGGAAATATTAAAATCTTGCTTTAATAATTGATAAGCTTTTAAACATAAATTGTCTTTTTTGCTTCCTGGTATTTCAATTCCTGTACTTGTAAATTTTAGCTCTTCACATTTTACAATTTCGAGCACATCATATAATTCAAAAACAGGATAAAATATACTCTCAATGTTATGAAAACCATCATTACGCTTCTCAGTAACATTTAACCCAATATTAATTTTTGCATTTGGAAACAAGACCATTCTACTCTTTATTTATCGATTATTCTTCTGTTTTAATCCAAAAATACAAATAACAATAATGGAAAGTAAACTAATTTTGTAATTTAGCCTATTATTAATTATTGGAAAAAGATGGCAGTATATTTAGATTTTGAAGAACCAATAAAAGTTTTAGAAGATCAGTTAGCTGAAAATGTAAAACTACAAGTAGATAAAGGGGTTGACACTTCTAAAATTATCAACGAGATTGAAAAAAAACTAGTTGAAACTAGAAAAGAAATTTATAGTAATCTTACTCCTTGGCAAAAAGTTCAAGTATCTAGACACCCAGAAAGACCATACACTTTAGCATATATTAAAGCCATTACTGATGGTGAATTTATTGAGTTACATGGCGATAGAACGGTAAAAGATGACAAGGCCATGGTTGGTGGTTTTGGTAGTATTGACGGTCAAACAGTGATGTTTATTGGTCAACAAAAAGGAATCAATACCAAGATGCGTCAGTACAGAAACTTTGGAATGCCAAATCCTGAAGGCTACAGAAAGGCCTTAAGGTTAATGAAAATGGCTGAGAAGTTTAATAAACCTGTAGTTTGTTTGGTTGATACCCCTGGTGCTTTTCCTGGATTAGAAGCTGAAGAAAGAGGGCAAGGAGAGGCAATTGCAAGAAACTTATTAGAAATGTCTCAATTAGAGGTTCCTATTATTGTTATTGTTATTGGTGAAGGAGCATCTGGTGGTGCGTTAGGAATTGGTATTGGCGACAAAGTTTTAATGCTTGAAAATACATGGTATTCAGTAATATCTCCAGAATCTTGTTCTTCTATTTTATGGAGAAGCTGGGATTTTAAAGAAAGAGCTGCCGAAGCATTAAAATTAACAGCAAATGACATGCTAGAAAATAAACTTATTGATGGCATTATTAAAGAACCAATCGGTGGAGCTCACACTAATCCAGATAAAACTTTTGAAATAGTTAAAAAGGAAATCTTAAAGCATTTAGCGAAATTAAAAGAAACTGATAAGGATAAATTAGTTGCTTCTCGAATTAAAAAATTCTGCGCAATGGGCGCTGTTGGTGAATAATTAACTTATTTATTATACCAAATATCAAAATCTGAAATGGCCTCTGAATTAATATAAGAGGTCATTTTTATTTTAGAGGAATAATCATAAACCGATAATTCGGAACCACTTATTACTCCAAGTTGATTAGTTAAATAATCGTACTTCACTTTTTGAGCATTTATTCCACTTAAATAAATTGTTTTAGTAAAATTGTTATAATTAACTAGAATCAAATCTCCATTCTGAATAATTAAATATTTCCCTAAACTAATCTCTGTACAATCTTCAATAAGTCCTGCATTTAAAAGAAATGGTTGCCATATTGAATTTTGAGCAATATCAAAAACTTGAATTTTACCATTAATTGCATTATTAGTAAAAACAACTAGCTCGTTATTTGATAAGGAATACATATCAATAACATCTTCATTAATTATTGTGTTTTGCTTTTCTAATCCGGTTGCTAAATAATAAGCTACTAAACGAATCTCAGCAATAGTCTTGTGCTTTTGCTCAGTAACTAACAGACTTCCATTGTGAACAGAAAGCTGTTCAGTATAAAAATTAGTTAATGCTTGAGCACTAAAATTAGGAATACCTGACTTCAAGTAACTTTGTATATTTTGATTGAAATATCCTACAAAAGTCTGATTTTCATTAGCTGCCAGTCCTGTAAAATGAGCAAAACCACTTGCATTATTATTTAAACTCCATGAAATCATACCTGTGCTTAAGTTATAAGCAGTTAAATTGCCCGATAAATTTCCAGAACTAATTACTTCTTGATTAATCGAGTTTACTACTCCATTTAAAAAATCACCATTTACATTATATAGCATTGAGGCATTATTCAAACTATCTAGTTTAACAATATTTGTTGAAGTTCCATTATTACTAAACAAAACAAATCCATTTCTTCTTTTAGGAAATTCATTAATATTTAGTTCAACAAACTTAGAAGTAGAGTTAATGCCATCATTTACAGTAATTGCTAAGCTATACTTTCCTGAAGCCATTTGAGGATTATCTAAAATTAGTTTTTCATTCAATACATAATTTCCCGAATTTAAATTCAAATTAATACTGTTTCCAGTAGAAATATTATTATCATCATTTAACGAAATACTTATATTAGTTAAACTATTATTGTCACTAACATTTCCCTGAATATAAATGGTATCTCCTACTGAAAAATATTGTCCTTGAGATGGAGAAGCAATGTAAATTGTTGGAATTGATTCATCACTCAAATCCTTATTGCATGAATTAAAAACAACAAGTAATAACGCAAAAATCCAATTTAGTGTGTTTCTCATGGTATAAAATTAACCTTTTAATCTACACTTAACAACTTGTTGAAAAGCTGTTTATAACGAGTTAAAAAGACTACTTTCTTCTTTATTATAAAGCAAGCTAATAAGTTGGCAAAATATGAGTTTTAAAATCTCGTTTCATTTAAACAATAACAATGTAAATAAGTATCTTTGAGTTATGAGCGAAATGGATAAAACATCAGGAAGGAAAAGAACGAAGCCAGCTTCGTCAACAAGTAATATTCCTAATACACATGGAAAATTACCTCCACAGGCAGTTGATTTAGAAGAAGCTGTATTGGGAGCTTTAATGCTTGAAAAAGAAGCTGTAAATACGGCTATAGATATTTTACAAGCTAAAAGTTTTTATAAAGATGCTCATCAAAAAATATTTGCTTGTATTCAAGATTTATTTACTAGATCTGAGCCTATAGATATATTAACCGTAACACAAGATTTAAAACAAAAAGGCGAGCTTGATATAGTTGGTGGAGCATATTACATAACTCAATTAACAAACCGCGTAGCCTCTGCTGCTAATATTGAATTTCATGCTCGTGTTATTGCACAAAAATATATACAACGAGAGTTAATAAGAATATCATCAAACATTATTACAGAAGCTTACGATGAAACTACCGATGTTTTTACATTGTTAGATAAAGCTGAAAGTAATTTATTTGCTGTTGCAGAAGGTAACTTAAATAAAAGTTACGACAGCATGTCTGATTTAATTCGTGAATCGATTAAAAAGATAGAAACTGCAAAAAATCAAGAAGAAGGAGTTATTGGTGTTGCTTCTGGATTTACCGCTTTAGACAGAGTTACTTCTGGTTGGCAACCTTCAGATTTAGTAATTATTGCAGCTCGACCTGCAATGGGAAAAACATCTTTTGTGCTTTCGTTAATGAGAAATGCAGCTGTAGATTTTAAAATGCCTGTTGCCTTTTTTTCACTAGAGATGTCTTCTGTTCAATTGGTTACACGTTTAATTTCTGCTGAATCAGAAATTTCTTCTGAAAAGCTAAGAAGTGGAAACTTAAGAAATGACGAAATACAACAAATTCACAGTAGAATTACTGGATTAGCAGAGGCTCCTATTTTTATTGATGACACAGCTGGTTTATCAGTATTTGAACTTAGAGCAAAAGCACGAAGACTAAAAGCTCAACATAATATACAATTATTAATAATTGATTATTTACAATTAATGACTGCTGGAGGAGACCACAAAGGTGGAAACCGTGAGCAAGAAATTAGTACAATTTCTCGATCATTAAAAAGTATTGCAAAAGAATTGAACATTCCTGTTTTAGCCTTATCTCAATTAAGTAGAGCCGTAGAAACTAGAGGTGGAGATAAAAAACCTATGCTTTCAGATTTAAGGGAATCTGGTTCTATTGAGCAAGATGCTGATATGGTTCAGTTTCTTCACCGCCCGGATTATTATGGAATAACAGAGGATGAAGATGGAAACTCTACTGTTGGTATTGCCAATATTATTATTGCCAAGCATAGAAATGGTGCGGTTTGTGATGTACAATTAAGATTCATTAACGAATTAGCAAAATTTGAAGACCTTGATAAAAGTGCATTTTACAACAATGATTTAGACGACGGAAATTTTGCTACAATGCCTGTTGGCACTGATTTTGAAAATCAAGGGACAATCACACGTGCTTCACGAATGAATGATAACGATGATTTTGATTTCGATAATGATGATAATGATGCACCTTTTTAAGGGGTTAAAACAAAAAAATGCATTTTAAGAACAAATTAATTACCCTGCTAATACTAGTGTTTCTTTCATTTAAAGCAAACGCTACCTATTTGCTTATCCCTATGGATAATGTTCAAAAAAATCATTTAAAAGCTTATGGCGTAGCTTTTTGGATTTTAGAAAATCAAGTAGATATCAATTGGTTATTAAATTACCGAGGTGGAAGTTTTATGATAAAACACATTAAAGCCATAGAAGAAGAATTAATAATTAGAGGTGTAACATTTGAAGTAATTGCTGATGTTAAGTCAACAGCTATTTTACAACAAATTGCCGATCCTGAGGTAAATATGGATGTCGTGAAATTAGAAAAAGTTCCAAAAGTTGCTGTTTATTCACCAAAAAACAAACAACCTTGGGATGATGCTGTAACTCTAGTTTTAACCTATGCTGAAATTCCTTACGATGTAATTTATGATGATGAAATAATTCAGGACAAATTACCGCTTTATGATTGGTTACACTTGCATCACGAAGATTTTACGGGGCAATATGGAAAGTTTTATGCAAGATATAGAAGTGCAGCATGGTACAAAGAACAAGTAAGATACAACGAAGAAACAGCAAGCAAACTAGGTTTTAGTAAAGTTTCGGAACTAAAATTAGGTGTCGCAAAAAAAATAAAAGAATTTACCATGGGTGGAGGTTTCTTATTTGCTATGTGCTCCGGAACAGATGCTCTTGATATTGCTTTAGCAGCTGAGAATATAGATATTTGTGAAGCCATGTTTGATGGCGATGGAACGACTCCTGATTATAATTCTAAATTAGATTACAGTAAAACTTTTGCTTTCAAGGATTTTACGCTAAAAACTAATCCTTTAGAATATGAATTTTCTAATATAGACGCTACCGAAACACATGCTAAAACACCTGAAAAATTAGACAATTTTACCTTATTTGATTTTTCAGCAAAATGGGACCCTGTTCCAACCATGTTATGCCAAAACCATGAAACATTAATTAAAGGCTTTTTTGGTCAAACAACCTCGTACAATAAGCAATTTTTAAAATCAAGCACACTTGTAATGGGTGAAAACAAAAGTTTAAACGCTGCTAAATACATACATGGAGAAATGGGGAAAGGTACTTGGACTTTTTATGGTGGTCATGACCCTGCTGATTACCGCCACATGGTTGGTGACCCTCCTACCGATTTAAACTTGCATCCAAATTCGGCAGCTTATCGTTTAATCCTAAACAATGTATTATTTCCTGCAGCTAAGAAAAAGAAGCAAAAGACTTAATCAAACATATTCCAACTTACTCCAAATTTAAACGACCTATCGTGTGCAGGAGTTGTTGGGGTTAGCAAATAAGAATATCCTGACATACCTGCATTAATATGTTCCCACTTAAAAAATACTTGTGCTCTTTTTAAATGCGTACTAATAAAAAAATCAACATAAGGATAAGCTCCTATTTCATTTTTGTTTTGCGCATAAAATTGAGAAATACTTGGCATAAATTCATAAGCGTAATAATCAGAAGTAAAACTAGCATTAGCACCAACTCTAACTTTTAAGCTTCTTTTAAAAAGCTTATTCTCATAATACACTACTTGCCTTGCTACTATATTTGGTAAAGGCATAATAACATCATCAGAAGTTATTTGATAAATTAAGGCTGTTTTAAAATGAAATTTATAAATACGGTAATCTTTTTCAACTCCCAAAGAAATATTGTTAGTTGCAAAATCATGTTGTATCAAGTTTACCAATGTATCGAAATACATAAAATTATCTCTCAACTTGGCATTTGCAAAAAGAGTTAATCTATATTTTTCAAGTTTAACTTTAGCTCCAAAATATATTGTTTGCTCTTTTTCTAAACTATCATTTATCCATTTAAAATGGTTTGATATAAAGTTTTTATAATACAACTCTGGTTCAATTAATTTATAACTTCCTTCTAAACCAATTGTAAGAATTTCTGTTGGCTTATACTTAACATGAATAGAAGAATTCACATCATCAGCATTATATCCATTTAATCCATAGCTAAAGTTTGCATTTGTTATTGTCTTATTAGTTTTATAACCAATCATTAATCCAGCATAAAAAGAATTAAAATTAGAGTCTATACCCATAAACTGATTATATTCATGTTGGTAATAATCAAAACTTCCTTGAACACTAAATTTTCCGTTATCAAACCCCAAGTTAATCGTATTTCTAAAATACTTAGCAAAGGTAGAGTCAACCCAAAATTTAGAAGTAGAATCTAAATAAGTTTCGGCGTAAATCGGAGAACTGATATCGTAATCAAAATAACTTCTACGTTTTGTATTATACTCATTTTCTAAACCAACATAAACTTTATTACTACGTATTGAATCAATTTTTGAGTTTATAAAATTTAATCGTTGACTAACTTCAACATTCGTTTGTTTCAACGTATAATACGATTGTTCATTATTTACTGTATATAAACTTCTTCTGCCTAAACTATCTTTTTCAAAATCAGTGATATCTGCTAAACCTCCATTTTCTTGATTTTCTATTCTATCAATTTCTGCAGCTAGTCTTAATTGATATAAATTATTATCCGTATTGAAACGAAAATCTCCTGTAAATAAATTTTGATTTGCTTCTTGATTAATATAAATACCTGGGGAACTAACTCTTTTATAATTAAAATGCAGTGAAGCTAACTTTCCAAATTTCTGTATATGGTTTAAGGATAATATTTGTTCTCTTCGTCCTGCATTAATCCACGTTAAGTTGGTAAAGGGTTTAAACCCTTCAAGCTTAAATAGTTTATCTTTTACCGAAGTGGGAGCAAAAACATTTTTTTGATTATCAAGATTATATGTAGTAGGAAAATAAAACGAAGAACCGTATGTCCCTAGATTTGAAATAGGTGTATTATTAAAATGTTTGTAAAAAAGAATGTCTAGAAAATTATTATCATTAAACAATACAGTTTCATATTCTTTATTAGTTTGAGCAAGAGAATCGGTCTCCTGTTGTGCATTAACAGTAAAAAGATTAAATATGAATAATATAAAAAAGTATTGTTTCATTAGGAAAACGAAAGTAATAAAAAAGCCCCAATCTAGTTGAAAGGGGCTTAATTAAAAATTGGCGACGACATACTCTCCCAAGTGTTACCTTAGTACCATCTGCGCTAGCGGGCTTAACTGCTCTGTTCGGAATGGGAAGAGGTGATCCCCGCCGCTATAATCACCATAAATCATAAATATGAGATGACAAAAATTGAAAGAAATTATAAGTAAAATTTATTAGAGTGTTAGAAAGCTCACGGGTAATTAGTATTGCTCGGCTATGACATTACTGCCTTTACACCTGCAACCTATCAACGTCATCATCTTTAACGACCCTTAAGGGAAATCTCATCTTGAGGCTGGCTTCGCACTTATATGCTTTCAGTGCTTATCCAATCCGAACGTAGCTACTCTGCAATGCAGCTGGCGCCACAACAGATAAACCAGAGGTTCGTTCAACTCGGTCCTCTCGTACTAGAGTCAAATCCTCTCAAATTTCCAACGCCCACAACAGATAGAGACCGAACTGTCTCACGACGTTCTGAACCCAGCTCGCGTGCCACTTTAATGGGCGAACAGCCCAACCCTTGGGACCTTCTCCAGCCCCAGGATGTGACGAGCCGACATCGAGGTGCCAAACGATTCCGTCGATATGAGCTCTTGGGAATCATCAGCCTGTTATCCCCGGAGTACCTTTTATCCTTTGAGCGATGGCCCTTCCATACGGAACCACCGGATCACTATACTCGACTTTCGTCCCTGCTCGACTTGTCTGTCTCACAGTCAAGCGTCCTTATGCTATTGCACTCTACGTACGGTTACCAAGCGTACTGAGGACACCTTTAGAAGCCTCCGTTACTCTTTTGGAGGCGACCACCCCAGTCAAACTACCCACCACGCACTGTTCATACGAATATGTTAGACTCCAAGCAAATAAAGGGTGGTATTTCAAGGATGACTCCACAACACCTGGCGATGCTGCTTCAAAGTCTCCCACCTATCCTACACATCATTTACCCAAAGTCAATGCGAAGCTATAGTAAAGGTTCACGGGGTCTTTTCGTCCCGTTGCGGGTACCCGGCATCTTCACCGAGACTACAATTTCACCGAGCTCATGGTTGAGACAGTGCCCAGATCATTACACCATTCGTGCAGGTCGGAACTTACCCGACAAGGAATTTCGCTACCTTAGGACCGTTATAGTTACGGCCGCCGTTTACTGGGGCTTCAATTCAGTGCTTCTCCGAAGATAACACCTCCTTTTAACCTTCCAGCACCGGGCAGGTGTCAGGCCTTATACGTCATCTTTCGATTTAGCAAAGCCATGTGTTTTTGATAAACAGTTGCCTGGGCCTTTTCACTGCGGCCCTCATTGCTGAGGGCGCCTCTTCTCCCGAAGTTACGAGGCGATTTTGCCTAGTTCCTTAACCATGAATCACTCGAGCGCCTTAGAATACTCATCTTGACCACCTGTGTCGGTTTATGGTACGAGTAGCATATATCTGAAGCTTAGAGGTTTTTCTAGGAAGTCTGATTAGGGACATTATCCAATTGCTCGAAAGCTCTTGGTACTATCAAGTTCAGCTAGGTCTGCGGATTTTCCTACAGTCCCAATACCTACACTCTTTAACGAACTATTCCGTCAGTTCGCAGTCCTTTCACTACTCCGTCACCCCATCGCAATATATGCTAGTACTGGAATATTAACCAGTTATCCATCCACTACCCCTTTCGGGTTCGCGTTAGGTCCCGACTAACCCTGATCCGATTAGCGTTGATCAGGAAACCTTAGTCTATCGGCGAGCAGGTTTCTCGCCTGCTTTATCGTTACTTATTCCTACATTTTCTTTTCTAGCCGCTCCAGCATACCTTACGATACACCTTCAGTGCAACTAGAATGCTCCCCTACCAATTGCAGTAAACTGCAAGTCCATAGCTTCGGTAATATGCTTATGCCCGATTATTATCCACGCCCAATCGCTCGACTAGTGAGCTGTTACGCACTCTTTAAATGAATGGCTGCTTCCAAGCCAACATCCTAGCTGTCAAAGCAATCGGACCACGTTAGGTCAACTTAGCATATATTTAGGGACCTTAGCTGATGGTCTGGGTTCTTTCCCTCTCGGACATGGACCTTAGCACCCATGCCCTCACTGCTGTATAAAAGTCATAGCATTCGGAGTTTATTAGGGGTTGGTAGGCGGTGAAGCCCCCTAGCCCAATCAGTAGCTCTACCTCTATGACTATAAATTACAACGCTGCACCTAAATGCATTTCGGGGAGTACGAGCTATCTCTCAGTTTGATTGGCCTTTCACCCCTACCCACAAGTCATCCAAACACTTTTCAACGTATATTGGTTCGGTCCTCCATTGCATGTTACTGCAACTTCAACCTGCTCATGGGTAGATCACCAAGTTTCGCGTCTACCCCCACTAACTAAACGCCCTATTCAGACTTGCTTTCGCTTCGGCTGCGGACCTGAAGTCCTTAACCTTGCTAGTGAGGAGTAACTCGTAGGATCATTATGCAAAAGGCACGAGGTCACTTGCGCTCCCTCCGCTTGTAAGCGTACGGTTTCAGGATCTATTTCACTCCCTTGTTCAGGGTACTTTTCACCTTTCCCTCACGGTACTAGTTCACTATCGGTCTCTCAGGAGTATTTAGCCTTACCAGATGGTTCTGGCAGATTCACACAGAATTTCACGTGCTCCGTGCTACTCAGGATACTGCTAGGTATTAAAATGATTTCGTTTACGGGACTATCACCCTGTATCGTTCAACTTTCCAGAAGATTCTACTATCATTTTAAAGTCCACGTTGCAGTCCTACAACCCCACTAATGCCGAAACATTAATGGTTTGGGCTAATCCCCGTTCGCTCGCCGCTACTAGGGGAATCACTATTGTTTTCTATTCCTCCGGGTACTTAGATGTTTCAGTTCTCCGGGTTAGCTTCCCTTGCGGGATAACTGGTCTTCAACCAGCTGGGTTGCCCCATTCGGAAATCTACGACTTAAAGGTTATTTGCACCTAATCGTAGCTTATCGCAGCTTATCACGTCCTTCATCGCCTCTGAGAGCCAAGGCATCCGCCGTACGCTCTTAGTTACTTTCTTAACTAATTTAATAAATTTTAATTATAATTTCTTTCAAGATGTCAAAGAACATTTCCTAACAATTTAGGAATGTGGAGAATATCGGAGTCGAACCGATGACCTCCTGCGTGCAAGGCAGGCGCTCTAGCCAGCTGAGCTAATCCCCCAATACAAGTTGTAGTCCCACGCAGATTTGAACTGCGGACCTCTACATTATCAGTGTAGCGCTCTAACCAACTGAGCTATAGGACTATAAAAATCTAAGCTTGTAGGCTAAAAGCCCTAACTGAGCTTGTTTTGGGTAAAAAAATGAAGAAGATAAAAAAAAGATAAGTACCATCTCAATAAATTGAGATTGAAACAACCTTCTCTAAAAAGGAGGTGTTCCAGCCGCACCTTCCGGTACGGCTACCTTGTTACGACTTAGCCCCAGTTACTAGTTTTACCCTAGGCAGCTCCTTGCGGTTACCGACTTCAGGCACCCCCAGCTTCCATGGCTTGACGGGCGGTGTGTACAAGGCCCGGGAACGTATTCACCGCGTCATGGCTGATACGCGATTACTAGCGATTCCAGCTTCACGAAGTCGAGTTGCAGACTTCGATCCGAACTGAGATGCACTTTAGAGATTAGCATTCTGTCACCAGATAGCTGCCCTTTGTATGCACCATTGTAGCACGTGTGTAGCCCTGGACGTAAGGGCCGTGATGATTTGACGTCATCCCCACCTTCCTCACGGTTTGCACCGGCAGTTTCTTTAGAGTCCCCGACATTACTCGCTGGCAACTAAAGATAGGGGTTGCGCTCGTTATGGGACTTAACCCGACACCTCACAGCACGAGCTGACGACAACCATGCAGCACCTTGTAAATTGTCCGAAGAAAAATCTGTTTCCAGATCTGTCAAAATACATTTAAGCCCAGGTAAGGTTCCTCGCGTATCATCGAATTAAACCACATGCTCCACCGCTTGTGCGGGCCCCCGTCAATTCCTTTGAGTTTCAATCTTGCGACCGTACTCCCCAGGTGGATTACTTATCACTTTCGCTTAGGCACTAACAGTATATCGCTAGCACCGAGTAATCATCGTTTACGGCGTGGACTACCAGGGTATCTAATCCTGTTCGCTCCCCACGCTTTCGTCCATGAGCGTCAATAATAGTTTAGTGAGCTGCCTTCGCAATCGGTGTTCTGTGTCATATCTATGCATTTCACCGCTACATGACACATTCCGCCCACTTCATCTATATTCAAGAAAAACAGTATCAATGGCAGTTCTACAGTTGAGCTGTAGGCTTTCACCACTGACTTATCTTCCCGCCTGCGGACCCTTTAAACCCAATGAATCCGGATAACGCTTGGACCCTCCGTATTACCGCGGCTGCTGGCACGGAGTTAGCCGGTCCTTATTCGTATAGTACCGTCAGCCCTCTACACGTAGAGGGGTTTCTTCCTATATAAAAGCAGTTTACAACCCATAGGGCCGTCATCCTGCACGCGGCATGGCTGGTTCAGACTTTCGTCCATTGACCAATATTCCTCACTGCTGCCTCCCGTAGGAGTCTGGTCCGTGTCTCAGTACCAGTGTGGGGGATAACCCTCTCAGGCCCCCTATCTATCGAGGTCTTGGTGAGCCGTTACCTCACCAACTAACTAATAGAACGCATGCCTATCCCTAACCGCCAAAGCTTTAAGAACTCTATGATGCCATAGAGAAATATTATGGAGTATTATTCTTCCTTTCGAAAGGCTATCCTCCAGTTAGGGGTAAGTTGCATACGCGTTACGCACCCGTGCGCCACTCGTCAGCAAAAGAGCAAGCTCTTCTCTGTTACCGTTCGACTTGCATGTGTTAGGCCTGCCGCTAGCGTTCATCCTGAGCCAGGATCAAACTCTCCGTTGTAATTAATTTTTAATGTTGTTAAAAATTGCTTCACATTGGATAGAAATTATTCTACTCAAGGATACTTACCTTTTTTTTTAATTTATCTTACTTCAATTTTTTCAAAGAACACTATATATAATATAGAGAACTATATTTTAATCTATCTTTTTAAACTCTTATCGAGAACATTTTCTCTTTAGAGGGGTGCAAATGTACAATTATTTTTAATCTCTCCAAATAAAATCTAAATTATTTTTAAACTTTATTTCTAACACCAAAACCATTGTCTCAAAAGCGGATGCAAAAGTAGAACTATTTATTCAACCTCCAAACTTATTTACATAAATTTTAAAAGTTTTTTAATCCTACTAACGCTTCATCATTTCATTCCCTTTATACAACCCAAAACCACTGTTCTGAAAGGGTCGGCAAAACTAATCACCTTTTATATACTACCAAAATTTTATTGAATAAAACCTGTAGACTTGTAATGCAAAAAAGCCCCAATCTAGTTGAAAGGGGCTTAATTAAAAATTGGCGACGACATACTCTCCCAAGTGTTACCTTAGTACCATCTGCGCTAGCGGGCTTAACTGCTCTGTTCGGAATGGGAAGAGGTGATCCCCGCCGCTATAATCACCATAAATCATAAATATGAGATGACAAAAATTGAAAGAAATTATAAGTAAAATTTATTAGAGTGTTAGAAAGCTCACGGGTAATTAG